>JBDLJS010000107.1:0-12953 GCA_039714235.1 Bacteroidota bacterium
TGAACTTTAAACTCACGTATGCGAAAACTACGAAATAACGAGCTTAACCGTCTGACAGTTGACGAGTATAAAAAAAAGGATAAAATCCCGGTGGTTGTAGTGCTGGATAATATCAGAAGCGCCAATAATACCGGTTCTGTCTTCCGTACTTCGGATGCATTGCTGATTGAAAAAATTTACCTCTGCGGAATTACTGCCACTCCGCCCAATAAAGAAATTCATAAAACCGCCCTCGATGCAGAAAAATCGGTAGCGTGGGAATATTTCGAAAATACCGAAGATGTTGTGGCTAATCTTCAAAAAGAGGGCTATAAAGTGTATGCTATCGAACAGGTGGAAAACAGTATTTCACTTCCTGAATTTCAGCATGAATCAGGGGAAAAACTGGCCCTGGTTTTTGGCAACGAGGTGAAAGGCGTAAAACAACAGGTAGTTAATATTTGCGATGGCAGCATCGAAATTCCCCAGTACGGCACCAAACACTCGTTTAATATATCGGTTAGCGCCGGAATTATTTTGTGGGATATTTTTCAAAAGCTGCAATAGAAAATAATATCGAATACTTAAAACTGATAATGTAAAAGATTGGTTATGATTGATAGAGACTGAGACTGAATAGTGCGACTGATAACTGATCACTTTAACATATTTTCTTTATTTTTACCCGAAATCAAACTATAATCGAATGAACACCCCGAAAAATATGCCTGAGGAATTTTTACAGTACATCTGGGAGAACAGGCTTTTTAATTCCGACAAACTTCAAACAACCGAAAAAGAGAAAGTGGAAATATTAAATCCCGGAAAAAGAAATACGGATTCGGGGCCCGACTTTTTTAACGCCAGGATTAAAATTGACGAAACTATCTGGGCAGGCAATATCGAAATTCATAAAAAATCTTCGGATTGGCAAAAACACAACCACCAAGCCGATAAAGCTTATGATAATGTTGTGTTGCATGTAATTGAAATCAACGATTTTACTATAAAAAGAAGCAACGGAGAAAATATTCCAACTCTGATTTTAACCTATCCTGAACACTTAAAACGAAACTACCAACAGCTTCTCGAATCGAAAACATGGATTGCCTGCGAGGCCAAGTTTCATAAAATAGATCCGGTAATTTTGCAGTTGGGCTTTAACCGGTTAATGATTGAACGGCTGGAGAATAAAACCGAAGAGATTTTGTCGCGGCTTCAACAAAACAATAACGACTGGAATGAAACTTTTTACCAGATGCTGGCCCGAATGTTTGGTTTTAAAGTAAATGCCATTCCGTTCGAGTTGCTGGCAAAATCGCTTCCAATACAAATTTTAGCAAAACATAAAAGCAACCTGTTCCAGTTAGAGGCTTTGCTATTTGGCAATTCAGGCATGCTCAACAATCAATTACTGGGCGACGATTATTATTTAAAACTCCGCGAAGAATATTCATTTTTATATAAAAAATACAATCTAAAAGCCATCGAAAGCCACCTCTGGAAATTTATGCGTCTGCGGCCGGGAAACTTTCCAACCGTACGGATTTCGCAGTTGGCTGCTCTAATAAACCTTTCACATGGATTATTCTCAAAAATAATTGAGATTGAAAGTGTTGATGAACTAAACGAACTTTTCAGGGTAAAAGCTTCTGAATACTGGGATTCGCATTACAATTTTAACAAAACATCGAAAAAAATTGCCCCGAAAGAGCTGGGCGAGTTGTCAGCCAATGTTTTAATAATCAATGTTGTAATCCCTTTTCTGTTTGTGTATGGCGAAAAACAAAACAAACATCACTTAAAAAACCGGGCTTTGGATTTCCTCGAAAAATTGCCTCCTGAAAATAACTCAATAATTACAAAATGGCACAACCTGGGAATAAAAACCCGCTCTGCATTCGAATCGCAGGCATTACTTCAGCTAAAAAACTTTTACTGCGAAACAAAAAAATGCTTAAATTGCCAAATAGGGGTGAAACTGATTTCGACACCAAATAATTAGGAAAAACGAGAATGAGCATTACCAGTCAGCAGTACAATAAGTTTCAGGAAGTTTCGAGCAGGACAATAAAAGTCGGCGTAGGATTACTTTTTTTAATTCTGACTATTGGAACCGCAGGCTATTATTACATTGAAGACCTTAGTTTACTCGATAGTGTTTATATGACAGTAATTACTATCTCAACGGTTGGATTTAAAGAAGTTGGGCACGAACCAACCCAATTGGGGAAGGTTTTTACCATGGGGCTGATAATTTTCAGTTTAGGTAGTTTGGCGTATGTGGGCTCGAACATGGCCCGTTTTATTTTTGATGGTGAATTGGCAAATTATATAAAAATTTACAGGGTGGACAAAAAAATTGCAAAACTTAAAAACCACGTAATTATAGTGGGTTACGGCCGAAATGGCGAGCAGGCAGCCATGGAGCTGGAAGAAAATGGCGTTGACTTTGTGATTGTTGACAAACGAGACAATGTAATTTCGCGGGTGCGGGAGCATCCCGAATTGCTTTACATTAAGGGAGACGCCACGCATGAAGAGGTGTTAGATAAGGCAGGAATTCATGAGGCACGTGCGCTGATTGCAACCACACCCAATGATGCCGATAATGTATTTGTGGTGCTGACCGCCAGAAGTATGAATCCCAATCTTATGGTTATCAGCAGGGCTTCGGAGCTGGAATCGCAAATGAAGCTTAAACGTGCAGGGGCATCGAATGTAATTATGCCTGAACGTATTGGCGGACAGCGTATGGCCAAACTGGTACACCAGCCCGATGTAGTTGAGTTTATCGAGTACATACTTTTGCAGCAAACCCGCGATGTAAGCCTGGAGGAAATTTCGTGCAACAGCCTGGCAGATTGCTTTGTTGGAAAATCGATAGCCGATTTAAAAGTACGCGAATATACCGGGGCAAATATTATCGGGATAAAAATAAGCGGCGCCCGTTATGTTTTTAATCCCGATCCGCAAATGATTCTTTCGCGTAACGACCAGCTTTTCGTGTTGGGTAATCCGGAGCAGGTTGAAAAACTTAAGGAGGTTATGGAAGGAGGCAAATAATTTATCATTTGTAACAAAAAAATATTCTCTGACAAATAAGAAACTGTTTTGATTTAATTCATTTAACATTGGCCTTAATTGTGGCACCTTTAAAGAAAGGCTTTAATGAGTTCCGTGAAACTGAAATATTTATTCCTGATACTCTCCGTTATTTTTGGCCCTATAAATCTGAAAGCACAATCGGAAGTTCAGTTTTCGACATATATAGATGTGGGAGAAAATAATGCATCGGAAGGAGTGTTTATACGAACTGCAGGCTTTGGAATGTACCGGGTTAACAAATTCAACATTAAAGCCGGAGCCCAGATCGATTTAATAAGCCCAGGGAACAAAGTGTTAACCGGAACACTACTTCAATTCGAAAGAGAACTGTCGGTTAAAGAATTCCCGTTTCAAATTCAGGGTTTGTATTTATGCAGTCCTTTCTCGGAACTGATACACGAACATAACTGGGGTATTTTGGGCAAAATTCAACGGAAACATTTCACATATAAATTAGGAACAAATTTCAGGACTTACCGGGTTACACCGAAAGCCGAACGAGATTACAATATTTTATCGGGCGATAAAGTGAATGAAAAATGGAACCTGATGTATTTGTTGAGTTATAATTTAAAGCCAGTTGAAAATAACTGGAATATTGGCATAACATTAACCAATATCGATCAATTTATCATTAACCAGGAAACAAACCCTGTGTTAAATTTGAATGGCAAATACCGGGCTTCTTCGTCGGTAACCCTGTTTTCTGAATTGTGGTATAAAAGTGCAGGTGCATTAAATATAAGCGTAAATTATTTTGGATTTTTTATTAGAACAGGTTTAATATGGAAAATCGATCTGGAAAAATAGCTGTTCTGCTTTTGCTGACATTTCTGTTATCGGCTTGTTATCAGTTCGAAATGAGAGGATTCTTTTTCTCGTACGAATCTGCTGATGAGCGTTTCAGCCAATCGGAGGAATGGAATAAGAATAATCCGTTTAAAGAAATCTCTGTTCCTACCGATGAATATTCAATTTTCGCAATGAGCGACAGTCATGTTGGCGGAACAGCTAACCTTGATATTTTTATTAACGATGCCATTGAAAGCAATGCAACTGCCGCTGTAATGGCTGGAGATTTAACAACCGGACATGCCGAAGATTATGACACATTTCTGAATCATCTCCCCGACGAAGAATCGCTGATTTCATTTCCAATTGTGGGAAATCACGATTTATATTTCGATGGGTGGAAACAGTATTATTCTTTGTTTGGATCATCTACCTACCTTTTCACCGTTAAAACGCCACTGGCAACCGATCTTTTTATTTGCCTCGATTCGGGCAGCGGAACTTTAGGAAGCGAACAGCTTGCCTGGCTGAAAAATATTCTGGAAACCGAAAGACCCAACTATCGTTATTGTGTACTGTTTACCCACAACAATTTTTTCAGAACACGGCACACAGCAAGTACAAACCCACAGGTTGAGGAGTTGCATGTTTTAATGGAACTGTGTGTGAAGCACAATATTGATATGGTTGTTACAGGCCACGACCACAGGAGAAGTGAAGAAAAACTGGGCAATACTTTATTTGTATCGATGGACGCTTTGCTCGACGACTACAATTTCGCGAGTTATTTAAAACTTCATTTTAAACAAGATGAGATAAACTACGAATTTGTTGATTTATAATTTCAACTTCTCTGATTCTGAATCAGGTGGCAAAATTATAGAGCTTCACTCGCTAAATTTTATTTTGAGGTGCTGGATAACTACTCAAGCTTAACTATCTTTGAGTAACTCGGTGCTACTTTGAGTAACTTTGTGTTATAGCTTTTACACGAAGTAGCACGAAGAAGCCTCAAAGTTTCACAAAGAAAAAATAAAGATTATGATTGAAAACGACATCTCAAAAATTGTTATTGGTTGTGCAATTGAAGTACACAAACAGTTAGGTCCTGGATTATTAGAATCGGCATATCAGGAATGCTTATTTTATGAATTGAAACAAGCCGGTTTGAAAGTTCAAAAAGAAAAGCCAATGCCAATTGTTTATAAAGAAGTAAAGCTCGATCATGGGTATAGGATAGACCTTCTTGTTGAGGATAAGGTGGTTATTGAAACAAAAACTGTTGAGGAATTAAATGATATTCATACTGCTCAAGTGCTTACATACTTAAAGTTGGGAGATTATAAACTTGGTTTACTTTTGAATTTTCATGTTACAATGCTAAAAAATGGAATTAAAAGAGTGATAAACTAACTTCCAGCACCTCAAAATAAAATTTAGTCGCTTCACTACTTTTATTGAAATTCTGGAAAAGGCTTAATTTATGTCTAAACGGGATAGATTACTCTTACTTGAAGACGATCCTACCTCTCCGGCTCAGCATCAAATTTCTCGATAAAATCGGTAGAAAGTACACTGAATTCGGTACGGCGGTTTATTGCCCGTGCAATTTCCTGCTGCGCTTCTGGTAATGTCATTATAAACTCCTCTGTTAGCTCATCGTTGCGTTTCAAAAAATCGTATTGTTTTGCCAGTTTGCGGTTAACCGTTTTGGGCCATGTTTCGCCATAACCTTTTGCGACCAGGCGTTGAGGATTGATGCCCTTTTCAATCAGGTAATCGACAACACTTTGCGCCCGTTTTTGCGACAGGTCGAAGTTAAACTCATCGCTTCCCACATGGTCGGTATGGGCCATTAACTCGATAGTTATAGTTGGGTTGAATACCAGAACCTGCACCAGGGTATCCAGTGCAACTTTCGACTCTTCAAGCAATTCCCAGCTTCCAAATTCGTAATTTATGTTTTCAACTTTTATCGGGGCATCGGTTGGTGTTAAATACATCTCGAACCTGAAATCGCGGCTGTCCTCCATTCCAATTGTATTGGCAGAAGCTTTGTCGCGTAAAAATCCGTCTTTAAATGCTGCAAAAATATATTCAGTTTCTGGTTTCAGCTTCATTTTAAATTTCCCGTTTCTTGCCCTCATTTTCAGGTTTGTTCCGTCGGTGCCAATAATCCTTACGGTAGCTCCTTCGAGTTTCGAGTTGGTTTCTTTATTAAAAATCTCACCTTCAACCTGGTAAACTTTTGGCGGAACTACAAACGAATAAATATCATCACCTCGTGAACCCTTCCGGTTCGAGGTAAACATTCCCTTGTTTTCGCTTGTAACATAGGCAATCCCAAAATCGTCGGCCGGTGAGTTCATTGGCGATCCCATATTTTCTAAAGTCCAGTTGCCCTCTTCATCTTCAGTGGCAACAAAAATGTCGAATCCACCCATACCAATGTGTTGGTTAGATGCAAAATAGAGCTCGCCGTTATCGCGTACAAACGGAAACATTTCATCTCCTCCCGTATTCACTGCCGAGCCCAAATTTACAGGCTTACTAAAACTGCCACCTTCCGATGTAGCCCGCCAAATATCTTTTCCGCCTTGTCCCCCGGGCATATCCGAAACAAAATAAAGCACCGAACCATCGGCGCTAAAAGCAGGGTGTGCAGCTATAATACTGTCGCCAACAACCTGCACTTTTATTGGGTCTGACCACGAACCACGCGATTGCGAAGTGGCATACAACTCGGAGCCCAGTGCCTCCGCT
Organism: Bacteroidota bacterium; assembly: GCA_039714235.1. Taxonomy (GTDB): domain Bacteria; phylum Bacteroidota; class Bacteroidia; order Bacteroidales; family Prolixibacteraceae; genus Draconibacterium. Next base: position 6,643 of record JBDLJS010000107.1, read on the forward strand.
TTATCGTAACGGCACCTGGTAAATATCATCTCCTCGCCTGTCGTCGAAAGTGTAGCTGCCCCCTCTTCGTCACCGGTATTAATTATCAGATTTTCATCTAAAAGTTTTGGTTCTTCCCACTTTTGGCGCTGTACCCCAAATGTTGCCCTGAACAGATCGGCATAATTCTGTCCCGTAATCATGCTCTCTTTTTTTCCGGTAGCCGCTTTTCGTGTAGAAGTAAAAATTATTTCGTTATCGCGACCTCCAACAAACACCGGCATATAATCGCTCTCTCTCGAATTTATTTCTTTTATGGGATTAATTATGTGGCGGGTAGGATTTGCCACCCATTCCTGGGTTTTTCGCATGGCCTCAAGTCCGTCGAGTGCCCGTTCGTCGCCCGGAACAGAATCGAGAAATGCACGGTACATTTCGGTAGCATCCTCGTACTTCTGGTTTATACGAAGCATATTGGCATAATGCAATATCGCTTCGTTATCAGGATATCCTAACCGGATAGCAAATTTGTAGTTTTGTTCTGCATTATCATACTGCCCTATAGCACGGTAACATTCCGCAATGTTAAATCCATACTGAATCCGCTTTGCCCTGTCCTTCTCTTTTTTCCTTGCTTTTTTATATTTTTCAATAGCCTTGTAATATTCGCCAATATCCTGAGAAAGCAATGCTTCGCGACCATGTTTAGCTGCCCCGCAACCACTTAAAATTATTATTATTAATGATAAAACAGCTAATCTGATGTGCTTCATACCCTGTTAAATTTCGGGAAGTAAAAGTAAAATATTTTTTATAATAACGCCTGATATGGTACTTAAGTATAAATCGCAAAAAAAAGACCTCCCAAAAATATGGAAAGCCTTTATTTAATCTCTTTTCTAATTTTACCTTACAAAGAGTAATTCACGATATTTTGGCAATGGCCATTGTTCATTGTCCACAATTAGTTCGAGCTTATCGATATGTTCCCTGATATTATCTAAGAACGGACGTACATTCTTATCGTAAGCCTCTGCTTTTTCAATTATATCTTCAACTACATTGGCCTTTTTCCGTGCTTCAATCATCTCTTTGCGCTTTGTTTTTATAGCCGAAACATGGAAGCCTATTTCTTTAATTAACTCTTTTCGCCCCGCAGCAAGTTCTTCAAACTCTTCCGGCGAGAATACATCTTTCAGGTCTTTTACGTTGTCGAGCAGCATAGTTTGGTACTGTACGCCTGTCGGAACAATATGATTAATAGCTATATCACCAAGCACACGGGCTTCAATCTGAATTTTCATTACAAACTTCTCATATTCCACTTCAGTACGGCCTTCCAGTTCCGATTCGCTGAAAATGTCCAATTTATCGAACAGTTCAATATTCTCTTTTTTCAGGTATGCCGATAATGATTCAGGAACACTTTGTATGTTGGTAAGCCCACGCTTTGCTGCTTCTTCTACCCATTCCTGACTATAACCGTCGCCATTAAAACGAATAGGTTTCGAATCGATAATCAGCTCTTTCAATACCTGGAAAATTGCTTCATCCCATTTAAGTCCTTTTTCAATCAGTTTATCTACGTTCTCTTTGAAATCGGTTAATTGTTTTGTCATTATCGTATTCAGGACAATCATTGCAGGGGCATTATTTGCCGATGAACCAACTGCGCGGAATTCGAACCGGTTACCGGTAAATGCAAATGGCGAAGTTCGGTTACGATCGGTATTATCGAGAATAATTTCAGGAATACGACCAATATTAAGTTTTAATGCTGTCTTTTCATCCGGTGTCATTTTACGGTCAACCACTGCTTCTTCCATTAAATCTAACATTTTCGATACTTCAGTACCGAGGAATACCGAAAGAATAGAAGGAGGTGCCTCGTTTGCTCCCAAGCGGTGCGAGTTTGAAGCAGTTAAAATACTGGCACGCAACAAATCCTGGTTATCGTAAACCGCTTTTAATGTATTAACTACAAATGTAAGGAACTGCAGGTTCAATTTCGGATTTTTCCCTGGCGAGTATAAATTTACTCCTGTATTGGTGGTAAGCGACCAGTTGTTGTGTTTACCAGAACCATTAACTCCGGCAAATGGTTTTTCATGGAAAAGAACCCGGAATTTATGACAACGAGCCACCTTTTTCATTAGGTCCATAAATAGCTGGTTGTGGTCGTTAGCAAGGTTTGCTTCTTCATAAATCGGGGCAAATTCGAACTGGTTTGGAGCCACCTCGTTATGACGCGTTTTTACAGGAATACCAAGTTTATAAGCTTCATTTTCGAGGTCTTCCATAAATGCATGTACGCGGGTAGGTATCGAACCAAAATAATGGTCATCCATCTGCTGGTCTTTTGCCGAAGCATGTCCCATCAGGGTTCTACCTGTTAACATGAGGTCGGGACGGGCCTGGTACAGTGCCTGGTCTACCAGGAAATATTCCTGCTCCCACCCCAGATTAGTTTTAACGCTGCTTACATTTTTATCGAAAAACTGAGCAACTCCCGTAGCAGCTTTATCAACAGCTGCAAGTGCTCTTAAAAGTGGTGTTTTATGGTCGAGTGCCTCGCCGGTGTACGAAATAAAAATTGTAGGTATAGTTAATGTTCTACCGTTAATAAATGCCGGCGATGAAGGATCCCACGCTGTATATCCTCTGGCTTCAAATGTTTGGCGAATACCTCCGCTTGGAAATGACGATGCATCTGGTTCCTGTTGCGCAAGTAATTTCCCTGAAAAAGCTTCCACAACACCATCGGTGGTGAATTCAATAAATGCATCGTGCTTTTCGGCTGTGCCATCGGTTAGCGGGTGAAACCAGTGGGTGTAATGTGTTGCTCCGTTTTCCATCGCCCATGATTTCATCCCCTGGGCAACCTGGTCGGCCATTTTACGGTCTATAATTGTTCCGTTTTCAATTGCATCAACTACTGCTTTATATGCTTCGCGCGAAAGATATTTTTTCATTTTCGGACGATCGAATACATACATTGCATAATAGTCTGAAGTTAAATTTTCTTCTCTGGTAATTTCAACCGGTTTGCGGTTCATTACTTCTTCCAGTGCTTTAAATCTGAATTGTCCCATATTTTTGATTTTTTTAGATTTCTTTTTCAAATCTATTATTTCCAACAAAGATACCCCAAAAAATCATAGGTCATTCAAAATTTTATTCACTTTTTCTTAACATACCCCCGTAATTACCCGGGCATTCTCTCAAAAAAGCATGCATTTCAGAGAAAGAACATCTATTTTCACTCTCCAATAAATAAATTTATACCGCATAATAAAAGAACCATAAACTGTAATTCGGCAGACCAAATACGAACTAATTGAATTAATCATGATTTATTTATAGAGAAAATTATAATTTCGAAACTCTAATTTTTAACAGATGATAGACAGGCGTAATTTTATTAAAACAAGTGGCATGGTTGCAGCCGGTAGTGTAATGCTGCCTCCGTTTATGCAATCGTGCCAAAACGTACAAATTTCAGCAGAAGTGAAAAGTTATTTAGACCATTTCGAGGTTTCGACCGAAATGCTGCAAAAAGTTATTGCAGCAGCTATGAGCAAAGGCGGCGATTATGCCGACCTCTTTTTTGAACACAAAACAACGAACAGCCTTGGGTTGGAAGACGGCAAAGTAAACCGGGCTTATTCCAATGTCGATTTTGGTGTTGGTATACGTGTTTTGAAAGGCGACCAGACCGGATTTGCATATTCGGAAAATATTGCACTCGACGAAATGTTAAATGCAGCTAAAATGGCGGCTAACATTGCAAACAGCGATGCCACATTTAATGCAGGGGCAGTAAACGAAAAAATCCCGTCCGATTTCTATAAAATTTCGCAAAAATGGGAAGATACATCAGTAAAAGATAAAGTACCGTTTGTTCAGAAAATTAACGATAAAATTTTTAGTCTTGACGAAAAAGTAATTAAGGTTAACGCCGGAATGAGCGACGAAACCAGTTATGTACTTTTTTATAACTCTGAAGGCAGGTTAACTTACGATTACCGCCCAATGATTAGTTTCTATGCAGTTTGTATCATGCAAAAAGGCGACCAGATAGAGAATGCCTATTCAGCACGTTCAGTAAGAAAGGGATTCGAATGGTTAACCGGAGATTTGGTTGACGAACTGGCCAACGAAGCAGTTGACAGAACAAATATTTTATTCGAGGCAGGGAAGCCCAAAGCAGGCGAAATGCCGGTTGTTCTGGGTGCCGGAGGATCGGGTATTTTACTTCACGAAGCAATCGGGCATACTTTTGAGGCTGACTTTAACCGCAAAGGAGAATCTATTTTCAGTGATAAACTGAATAAAAAGGTTGCCGAGAACTTTATAAATATTATCGACGACGGAACACTGCCAAACGACAGGGGTGCCATTAATATTGATGATGAAGGCAACGATGTTCAAAAAACTTACCTGGTTAAAGACGGCATTCTGAACAGCTACATACACGACAGGATTAGTGCAAAACACTATAGTGTAGATCCCACCGGTAACGGGCGCCGCGAATCGTTCAGGCACATGCCGCTCCCAAGAATGCGTTCTACATACATGGAGAACGGGCCGCATACAAAAGAAGAAATTCTTGCTTCAGTGGATTACGGTGTTTTTGTCGATAATTTCAGCAACGGCGAAGTGAAAATCGGGGCAGGCGATTTTACATTCTTTGTTAAATCGGGCTACATAATCGAAAACGGCAAGCTAACCAAACCAATAAAAGACATTAATATTATTGGCAACGGACCGCAGGCACTGGCCGATATAACCATGGCGGCCAACGATTATAAAAACGATAGCGGAACATGGACCTGCGGTAAAAGCGGACAATCGGTTCCGGTAACGCTTGGCCTGCCAACTGTGCTGGTTAAAAAAATGACTGTTGGAGGAGTAAGTTAGTTTAGAATTCAGAGTTTAAAGTTTAAAGAAATGACAAAAGAAGAAAAATATACCTTGGCAAAATGGGCCATGAACCATGCACTGGAAAGTGGAGCCCAACAGGTAAGCGTGAGCATATCAAACAGCCAGAGCAGCAGTGTTGAAGTGCGCGAAGAAAAAATTGACAAACTGGAACAGGCCATTCAGAGCAGCCTTTCCATCCGGCTTTTTGTCGACGGAAAATATTCGGCACACTCTACCAGCCGGTTAAAAAAAGAAGAACTGGCCCGTTTTATCGAAGAGGCAATCGAAGGGACAAAATATTTATCGGAGGACAAATTCCGCACCCTGCCCGAACCTGAATTGTATTACAAAGGAGGAGACAAAGATTTAGAGGTACTTGATAAAAATTTCGGCAAAGTTGATCCGCAGCAAAAAATCGATCTGGCGTTTGCAGCCGAAAAAGAGGTATTGGGAAAAGACGAACGGATTATTTCTGTTTCGGCCAGCTACTCGGATGGTTTAAACGAACGGGTAATGGTTACCAGCAATGGTTTTGAGGGCGATACGGTAAATTCATATTACAGCCTTTCTGCATCGGTTTCGGTAAAAGGAGATGATGCCCGCCCTGAAGCAGGTTGGTACGATAGCTCCATTCAATTTGACGAACTCGAAAAAGAGGGAATTGGTAAAACTGCACTGGATAAAGCACTTAAAAAGCTGGGACAAGAAAAACTGGAATCGGGAAAAATGCCGATGATTGTTGAGAACCGTCAGGTTGGCCGTATTTTCGGGCCGCTAATCAGTGCGCTGAACGGTTCGGCCATTCAGCAAAAAAATTCGTTTTTAATAGATAAACTGGGCGAAAGAGTGGCTTCCAAAAAACTTACTCTTACCGACGAACCGTTTATTGTGGGTGGCCGTGGTTCGCGGTTGTTCGATGGTGAAGGGCTGGCAACAAAGAAACGTACCATTTTCGACAAGGGAGTTTTAAATTCTTACTACATCGATACTTATTACGGTAAAAAACTGGAGATGGAACCTACCAGCGGTAGTACAACTAACCTGGTTTTCGAAACCGGCGACAAAGACCTCGATGGATTGGTAGCCTCAGTAAAAAAAGGAATTCTGGTAACCGGGTTTAACGGGGGAAACAGCAATGGCTCAACCGGCGATTTCTCGTACGGTATCGAGGGATTCCTGATCGAAAACGGCAAACTGGTAAAACCCGTCTCGGAAATGAACATAACAGGAAATATGAAAAACCTGTGGTCGAACATTGGCGAAATCGGCAACGATGTAAACGAAAACTCGTCGTGGCTGACACCATCCATCCTGTTCGAGGATGTAGATTTTAGCGGATTGTAAACTTCGATAATATTAGAATAAAAAAAACAGGAACCAGCCGGTTCCTGTTTTTTTTATTCTAATTA
>JBDLJS010000108.1:0-12790 GCA_039714235.1 Bacteroidota bacterium
AAAAGTGTTCGATTAAATCTTTCTGGATTTTCGCCCGTTATAACCGTACGGGTCAATCCTAACTGCGATGGTGGTACAAGTACCCAATGGAATTTTACAGTTCATTGCCCCAATTGATTTTTCAATCCCTACTAAAATCCTATACGAAATAGAAAACCAATAATGCACAAAAAAAAAACGCTTCGGAATTCCGAAGCGTTCTTTTTTATTAAATATCGTTTAAATTATTGAACAGCTTTACAAGCATCCAACAATTTTTGAGCATTTGCGTTACCCTGATCAGCTTTCAAAGCTTTCTCAAGAACAACAATGGCTGCATCGAATTCAACTTTTGCTTTTGCAACTTCGGCATTGTAAGCATCGTCAGCAGTTGTCATTTTTCCATCGTTAACTGCCTGGTTTGCCGCACTTAAAATACCAGCTCCTTTTTTGTAAAGTTCATTTCCTTCCGAAACATAAATTTTTGCAATTGCCGGACAGATTTTTTTATCACCAGGGAACATTTTTGCACCTTCTTCCAAAGCAGCTTTATACTCCTCGTCATTTTTCATTCTTTTATAAACAGCTGCCTTGTAATACTGGGCATTTGCACCTTTATAGCCATTTTCAACTGACTTTGTAAAAAATTCGATGGCCTTTTCGTTCATTTTTCCCTGGTAGGCAGAAATTCCTGCATTGTAAACCAAAGCTTTGGTATCGCCATCAGTGGCTTCAATAGCTTTTTCGTAACTGGCCATTGCACTTTCGTAGTTTTTCAATTTACTGTACGAGCGTGCCTGGTAATCGTATGCCTTTGCTGTATTTGCATTGGCAGCAATAGCCTTATCGAAATATTCAACAGCTTTTTCGTAACTTTTACTGTTATAGGCCGCCAAACCAATGTTATAATTAATGGCATCGGGTACCTGAACATCACCCAGGTTTGCCATTGCATCTTCGTATAATTCAAGCGCTTTTGCATAATCTTTGGCTTTCATAGCCTCATTTGCCTGGTTAATCTTTTCTGCCGCGTCCTGGGCAAAAGAAAATACAGTTACAAATACTGCAACTATTAACAATACTACTCTTTTCATTTTCTATATATTTTCATTTATGATTTGAATAAAAAACTTCCCTCATTTTTTTTGACAAGAGCTCAAAAATAATAATTATGAATTAAAATCCTAAAACCTGCTCACCGAATATTTCTTAAACCGGATTTTTATCATTCAAATATCCTGCCAAACTACTTTTCTGATTATCGTCTAAGGATTAAACATATCTGTATTCCAATAGTTTAAAATATCTTCGATAAGATTGAGATTATTTGCAGCTTCCAAATTTCCTGAATCCAGTTCGAGTACTTTCGAATACGCATTTATTGCTTCTCCCCAATTCTGAAACTTTTGTTCCAGCTTTCCTTTAACTAAATAATATTCAACAGAATCATCCGGATTAATCCGGACAAATAGACTTTTGGCCTCTGGTGCCTTATCTTTATCTAATAATTCTTTTACTTTAACCAGTAGTTCTGAATTTGACATACCCTGTAACTAACTTTTATTGTTCCCCTCGTGTAACAGATATAACTCCTTTTACTTTTTTTATTTTGTGAATAAGAAACTCGAGGTGGTCGAGATTATAAACCAGAACTTTTAATTTACCTTCGAAATGCCCTTTTTCTGATTCAATATTAATCGACCGCATTTGCGTACCTATATCCTTAGCTATAATATGCGATATCTCTGAAACAATTCCCATCTCATCGGTACCTGAAATATATAAAGAAGTTAAAAACGAACTTCGTACAGTGGTATCTTTCCACCTGGCTTTAATAACCCGGTAAGGAAATCTTTCCATCATTTGTGGTGCATTGGGACACGATTTTCGGTGAATTTTAATTCCCTCCTTAATAGTAACAAATCCGAATATTTTATCTCCGAAAACAGGATTACAGCATTGTGCCAGCTTGTAATTCATATTTTTCAGATTATTATCAATAACAAGAAAATCATCGCCCCCCTCGTAAGCCAGGTCTTTTATTTCAGTTTGAGGTAAATGCTCTTCTATTATTTGTTTTGCACTTTCATCTTCTTCTTTTTCGATAAATAACGACTTTACATCCAGCGGATCGATTTTGCTTTTAGCCAAATCGTAATAGAAATCGATGGCAAGTTTATAACCATAATGTTTAAGGATTTTACGAATTGCTTCATCGTTCAAAACCATTTTCCAGTTTTTAAACTTACGAAGAAGCATTTCGCGTCCCTGGGCAGCCTGAATTTTTCTCTCCTCGTTTAAACTGGCTTTCACCCGGTTTCTTGCTTTCGATGTTACCACAAAATCCAACCAATCAAGTTTTGGTTTCTGATTGTTTGCCGTATCAATACTAATCTGGTCGCCATTTTTTAATTTATGCTTGAGCGTAACTTTTTTACCGTTTACTTTACCTCCCATGCAGGTATCTCCCAACTTAGAGTGAATCTCATATGCGAAATCCAGAACGGTCGATCCCTGCGGAACCTTTCTTAAATCTCCTTTGGGTGTAAATACAAATATTTCGTCGCTGTAAACATCGGCACTAAACTGGTCGATAAAATCAACCACATTCAAATCCGGATTTTCCAGAATATCGCGTATGCTGGCTAACCATAAATCAAATCCCGTGTTTTTACCTCCTTTATATTTCCAATGCGCAGCCAATCCTTTTTCTGCTACTTCATCCATTCGTTTTGTACGAATCTGTATTTCAACCCATCTCCCCTGAGGGCCCAACACCGTAGTATGTAACGATTCGTAACCATTCGATTTTGGAATTGTAATCCAGTCACGTAGCCGGTTGGGATTTGTCTGGTATTCTTCTGTTACAAACGAGTAAGCAGTCCAACAATCGGTCTTTTCATTTTCATGATTTGAATCCAAAACAATCCGGATGGCAAATAGATCCATAACCTCATCGAACGACACATTTTTTTTGTGCATTTTATTATTAATGGAAGAAATGGATTTTGTCCTCGCTTTCATTGAAAAACTCAGGCCTATCTTTTTCAGTTTTTTCTCAACCGGTTTAACAAATTCTGCAACAAAACCGGAACGTTCAGTTTCGGTTTCTTTAAGGCGGTTAACAACATAATTATAGTCTTCCGGTTTTTGGTATTTTAGCGAAAGGTCAAGCAATTCAGAATTTATAGCATATAACCCCAGACGGTGGGCAAACGGAGCATATAAATGATTTGTTTCGTTTACGAGTCCTTTTTTAAATTTTTCATCGTAAAAATCAAGATTCCTCATCACCTGTAGCCTGTCGGCTATTTTTACAAGAACAACCCGTACATCTCCTGCAAGGGCTAACATCAACTTCCTGTAGTTCTCAGCGTGTAGTTCAACTGTATCGGTACCCAGGGCATTAATTTTGGCCATTCCCTCCAGGTTGGAATATATCCTTTCTCCAAAAGCTTGAATAATTTCTTCTTTTGTGGCCTTTTTATCGAGCCCGCTGTACATAACATTATGGAGCAACGCTGTTGTTACCGAGTCGGGCCCTAATCCTATTTCTGTGGCAATTATATTAGCAACATCGAGCGAATGACTTAAAATAACTTCACCGTGTGCGAATGTCTGCTCTCCCAATAACTCCTGTGCAAACCCGAAAGCTTTTTCAAATTTCTTACAGGAGTTTTTATCCCATGCTTCATGGCAAAACTCACTCAGATGTTTAAAGTCACTAAATATTTTATCTTTTGCTTCCATAACCTTTAACAAAAAAGGCTGCCATTATGCAGCCTTTTACGAATATATTTATAATTCTGTTATTCAGCTGCCTGTGTTTCGTCGACAAAAGAACGCTGGCGCATTTCACGGTCGAGCATAAATATACCGTTCCCCTGGCCGTTAATAAGTTTTAATGTATCCAGTATTTCCTGAACATTTGCTTCTTCTTCCACCTGCTCATCAACAAACCAGCTCAAAAAACTCCGGGCGGCATGGTCTTTTTCCTCAATAGCAATATCCATTAAATTATTAATCAGGCTGGTTACCAGCTGTTCGTGCTCTAATGTAGCCTCATATATATCAATAATACCATCCCATGTGGTAGGCATTTGCTTAATTGCCCTCATTTGTACTCTTCCGCCCCGCTCAATAACATAGTTGTATAATTTATTAGCATGGCTCAACTCCTCCTGGTATTGAATGTACATCCAGTTGGCAAACCCAGGTAGTCCCAGGTCGTTTAAATAAGCCGACATGGATAGGTACAATAAAGCAGAATATTGTTCTGCATTAATTTGCTCGTTTATAGCATTTAACATTTTTTCTTTTAACATGATTTTTGTGTTTTTATTATTTCCGTGTTAAAAATAAAAAAAAGCGAACAGATATAAAAAAGAAAGTCACGGATTTGAACATCGTCAGCGAAATTTTAAATCGATAGGTTATCGAAAAAATTGATATATAGAAAAAAACAAACAGTTTAAAGGTGTTCCATCCTAAAATAATCACAGGAGAATTAAACCCGCTGACTCTCAGGATAAAAAATTGTACGACAGTATCATATTTAATAATCTACATATTTATAAGGGTTACAACCTTTATTTACAAATACTTAACAATTACAACTTAACAGCCGGTTATGATATTTGATTGGAAAAAACGACTATTAAATTCCTATCTTTGACACCTCAACTTTAAAACTGAATTTATAATCCGGATAAGCATGAAAAGTATAAAATTTATCACGGCTGCAGAAGCTGTAAAAGTAGTAAAATCTAACGACCGAATTCATTTACACAGTGTGGCAGTAACGCCGCATCCACTCATAAAAGCATTAGTTGAAAGAGGCAAAAACAAAGAATTCAGAAATGTACGGATTCAACACATTCATACCGAAGGGGCAGCACCTTACGCCGATAAGGAATTGGAAGGGATATTTCAGTTAGAATCATTTTTTGTAGGGCATAACGTAAGGAAACAAACACAATCAGGTTATGCTGATTATATTCCTGTATTCCTGCAGGAAACACAACGTTTAATCCGCGAAGGCTACCTGAAAATAAATGTTGCTATGATTCAGGTTTCGGTACCAGACAAATCTGGGTATGTTTCGCTGGGTACTTCTGTTGAAGCCACCCTTGCAGCGGTTGAAAAGGCTGACACTGTTATTGCTATTGTAAATCCGAATGTGCCCCGTGCATTTGGCGATGCAATGATTCATATAAACGATATAGACCTGTTTGTAGAAGACGATAGTGAATTAATTACCATTGATCCCGGGCCAATTTCAGATACTGACCGGAAAATAGGACGATATGTTGCTGAATTGGTAGATGACGGGGCCACAATTCAAATGGGTATTGGAGCCATTCCAAATGCCGTACTAACCATGTTGGGAAACCACAAAAATTTGGGTGTTCACTCAGAAATGTTTGCCGATGGATTACTTCCATTGGTTGACAAAGGCGTGGTAAATGGTAAAAATAAAAAAATTGATAAAGGCCGGCTGGTGGCAACATTCTTAATGGGTTCGAAAAATTTGTACGAATTTGTTGACGACAACCCAGGTGTTGCTATGCAGGATGTAAGATACACCAACCGTGTAAAAGTAATTGCCCAAAACCCGAAAGTAACTGCAATTAACTCTGCCCTACAAATTGATATTACCGGCCAGGTTTGTGCCGATTCAATTGGCACTACACATTATTCAGGAGTTGGCGGGCAAATCGACTTTTTAAGGGGGGCATCGCTCAGTAAAGGCGGAAAACCAATTATTGCAATACCTTCGGTAACCAATAAAGGGGTAAGTAAAATTGCGCCGATTTTAATTCCGGGTGCCGGAGTTGTAAGTACAAGGGCAAATATTCACTGGGTTGTAACCGAATTCGGGGCAGTAAACCTTTACGGAAGGACACTTCAGGACAGGGCAAAACTATTAACTTCAATTGCTCATCCAAACCATCAGGAAACCCTTGACAAATCTGCCTTCGAAAGGTTTGGGCCTCACTATCATTTTATTTGGGACGAAGAATAATAACAACAAAATATTTACAATTATGAACATTTCACATATCGAACACATCGGAATAGCAGTTAACAGCCTCGATGAAGCCATCCCATATTACGAAAATATGCTAGGGTTAAAATGTTATGCTATTGAAGAAGTTGCCGACCAAAAGGTAAAAACAGCCTTTTTTATGGTTGGACAAACCAAAATCGAGTTACTGGAATCAACCAATCCGGAAGGCCCGATTGGAAAATTTATTGAAAAACGCGGACAGGGTGTTCACCATCTTGCTTTTGCAGTTGACAACGTTAATAAATCGTTAACCGAACTGGGAAAAAAAGGTGCCAGGTTAATCGACCAAACTTCAAGAAAAGGTGCCGAAGGTTTAAACATCGGTTTTCTGCACCCAAAATCGACCATGGGGGTGCTTACCGAAATTTGTGGAAAAGATTAAACCGATTTAACTACAACCGAATTTATGAACAACCAGGATAAAATTAAAAAACTAATCGACTTACGTGCTGAAGCAAAACTTGGCGGTGGTATTAAACGAATTGAATCGCAACACCGCAAAGGCAAGTTTACAGCACGAGAACGTATTGAACTTCTTCTGGACGAAGGCAGTTTTGAAGAGTTTGACATGTTTGTTACTCACCGTTGCACCAATTTTGGTCTGGAAAAAAACAAATTTTTAGGCGATGGTGTTGTTACCGGACATGGCACAATCGACGGACGTGTTGTTTACGTCTATTCGCAGGATTTTACAGTGTTTGGCGGCTCGCTGTCTGAAACCTTTGCACAAAAAATCTGCAAGGTTATGGATATGGCCATGAAAGCCGGGGCTCCGATAATAGGAATAAATGACTCTGGTGGTGCACGTATTCAGGAAGGTGTAAACTCGCTGGCAGGTTATGCCGAAATCTTTGAGCGCAATATTCTGGCTTCAGGTGTAATTCCGCAAATATCTGCCATTTTTGGCCCTTGTGCCGGTGGTGCGGTATACTCTCCTGCCCTTACTGATTTTATTATGATGACCGAACAAAATTCTTACATGTTTGTTACCGGTCCGAAAGTGGTTAAAACAGTAACAGGAGAAGATATTTCGGTGGAAGACCTTGGTGGGGGTAAAATCCATGCATCAAAATCTGGTGTAGCCCAGTTTTTGGTTGAAAATGAAAAAGAAGGATTGATGATTCTGAGAAAGCTGATTAGTTACCTGCCTCAGAATAATCTGGAAGACCCGATTGTTACAGAATGTACCGATCCTATTGAACGGTTGGATGATTCCCTGAATGAAATAATACCTGAAAATCCAAATCAGCCGTACGATGTAAAAGATGTAATTTTTACAATTGCAGATTATTCCGAGTTTTTGGAAATTCACAGAAACTACGCAAAAAATGTTGTTGTAGGGTTTGCCAAGTTTAATGGACAACCCATTGGAGTGGTGGCCAACCAGCCCAACTATCTTGCCGGAGTTCTCGATATTCAGGCATCGATTAAGGCAGCCCGTTTTGTACGTTTCTGCGATTCGTTTAATATTCCGATTGTAACGCTTGTTGATGTCCCGGGATTTCTGCCAGGAAGTAAACAAGAGTATGGCGGTATTATAACTCATGGTGCCAAACTGATGTTTGCATATGGCGAAGCAACTGTACCGAAGATTACAATCACTTTGCGCAAATCGTATGGAGGTGCACACGACGTAATGTCGAGCAAACAACTGCGTGGCGATTTGAATTATGCCTGGCCAACAGCTGAAATTGCCGTTATGGGCGCTGCAGGGGCAGTAGAAGTACTGCATGGCAGAAAATTACGCGACATTGAAGATCCGGAAGAACGTGCCAAATTTATTGCTGCCCACGAAGAGGAGTATACTGAAAAATTTGCAAATCCTTACCAGGCTGCCTCATTTGGGTATATCGACGATGTTATTGAACCCCGGAATACCAGGTTCAGGATTATCCGCGGATTACAGAGCCTTGCGACCAAAAAGCTGGTGAATCCGCCTAAGAAACACTCCAATATCCCACTCTAAACTGAATAGTTATGGAATCATTATTAATTCTTTTAACCGGTTCTGTTGAATTTGGATACACGGTTGCCATTGTTGGTTTTTCTATCGTTTTGTTCTCGTTAACTGTTCTGGTTTTGGTTTTTATCAGGTTACCAAAACTGATAAACATGAAATTAAACCGGGATAAACTCAGAAAAAATAAAAAGCAGGAAGAGGTAACACAAGAAGATTTTATTGTTGAGGGTAATGTAACGGCCGCTATCAGCCTGGCTTTACATCTCTATTTTAACGAATTACACGATGAAGAGAGTAATGTGGTAACCATTAAAAAAGTTCGCAAAGCATATTCTCCGTGGAATTCAAAAATTTATGGGGTAAATCAGAATTGGCCACGTTAAAAAGGAGTTCAAAGTTTAAAGTTTAAGGAGAAAAATGAAAAAATATAAATTCACCATCAGAGGTAACAATTACGATGTTCATTTAAAAGACATTGAAGACAACATAGCCGAACTGGATGTTAACGGAACTATTTACGAGGTTGAAATCCACAGCGAGGTAAAAACATCGAAAACACCAAAACTAATAAGGAAACCTGTAGAGAAATTGCCCGGAGAAGGACAGATTAAAAAAAGCGAATCGACAAGCAAACACAAAGTTACCGCTCCGTTGCCCGGAACCATTCTGAAAATTAGCGTATCGGTTGGCGATGTGGTTACCGAAGGCCAGAATATTATTGTGATGGAAGCCATGAAAATGGAAAACCAGGTTCAAACGGCCAAAGGCGGAGAGGTTACATCGATAAAAGTAAATGTTGGCGACAGCGTTTTGCAGGACGATGTATTAATTGAAATTAGCTAATCATTACTTTCCAGACAAAATGAAAAAATTACTTCAACTACTACTTTTACTTATTTTTCTGGTTCCTTCAGGCTATGCCTCCAACCAGTCAAATAATATTTCCGATGTATTAACCGATGGGAAATGGGTAAACCGCAGCGATGGTTACGTACCAATTCCAACTTATAAACCGGGAGATGAACAGGAAGGTAAATTAAAAACGGTTAAACGATACAAAACATTTGGTTTTGAACCGGATGGTACCTTTTTGTTAGATTCGGCAAAACAGAGATACACCGGGCGTTATGTAATATCCGACGGAAAAATTCATCTGAAATTTAACCCGGTAAAAATTACACATCTGCATAAAAACACAGACCCCAATAACCAGGGAGGTTATGCAACCACCGAAGCAACTGTAACTCTACCGTACCGTACGCTAACTATTTCCGATGAAGGAATACTGACAGGCGATGGTTCTGTTTATAAAAGGTACAATGGTGCCGTATCAGGTTTGTTTAATTTTTACGAATTTTCGGGCTTTGCAAATGTCAGGTGGGGCCATCTTATTATGATGATGGTTGGTTTTATATTTATATTCCTTGCCATTCGATACGATTTCGAGCCCCTGCTTCTGATTCCCATTGGTTTTGGAATATTAATCGGCAATATCCCCATGTTCCAGGTAGCAGATTTTAATCTTAAACTTGGAGTTTACGAACCGGGATCGGTACTGAATATTTTATACCAGGGTGTTGTCCAGGGGTGGTATCCACCATTAATATTTCTTGGGCTGGGTGCCATGACCGACTTTTCTTCGTTGATTTCTAATCCGAGACTGATGTTGCTTGGTGCTGCAGCCCAGATTGGAATTTTCCTCACATTCCTTGGTGCAATATTCCTTGGCTTTGCCCCTCCCGAAGCAGGAGCAATAGGTATTATCGGTGGAGCTGACGGCCCTACTGCAATCTTTATTTCATCGAAACTGGCAAACGGGCTTAATGTAATGGCGAACGGAGAAACGGTTAAAAACCTTATTGGGCCAATCGCAATCGCAGCATACTCTTACATGGCACTGGTTCCGGTAATTCAACCACCAGTAATCAGACTAATGACCACCAAAAGAGAACGGCGTATAAGAATGAAGCCTCCGCGTGCAGTTTCAAAGCTGGAAAAAATATTGTTCCCGGTTGTTGGAATGATGCTTACGGCATACATTGCGCCTTCGGCCTTACCGCTTCTGGGTATGCTTTTCTTCGGTAACCTGTTAAAAGAATCGGGTGTTACAAAACGCCTGGCGAATACCGCCAGCAATGCGCTTATCGATGTAATTACAATTCTACTGGGAATAACAGTTGGTGCATCTACCCAGGCCGATGTTTTCCTTACTCCGTCGTCAATTAAAATTTTCGCTTTGGGTGCTGGTTCTTTTGTAATTGCAACGGCAGGTGGTGTGGCAGGGGCAAAAATTATGAACCTGTTTATGAAAAAAGACTGCAAAATAAATCCGATGATTGGCGCCTGTGGTGTTTCGGCAGTGCCCGACAGTGCCAGGGTGGTTCAGCACATGGGATTAAAAGAAGACCCGACCAACCACCTGCTCATGCATGCCATGGCCCCGAATGTTTCGGGGGTTATTGGCTCGGCAGTTGCAGCAGGTATTTTATTAAGCTTTTTAATGTAATTAACAGCTATATAATCGATGAAAAAGGATTCGGTCTTTAATGATTTGAATCCTTTTTTTATGTCACAAATTTATACCCAACTCCTCTAACGCTTATAATATGTTTAGGTTCCGAAGGGATTTGTGTAAAGGCTGTGAATGAGCTTCCTAAAAAGAAAGCTACGATAATAAGGATAGTGACTTTTGGTTTCATTTTGTATTCCTCCGAATTAAATCTTATTACGTAGTCAAAATTAATTCGTTACAAGAGGCTCAATGTCACAAGCAAGTATAAGTTATGTAATAATTGTGTCATAAAAGAATTAGTCGGGGTACGACTTTGAGTCGCAATCCGATGGCAGGAAATACTCAATCATTCATATTTAGCACTATTCAAATCTTAAAAAGCATACCCAAGAACATGTTGAGCATACATATATTTCAACAAAGCACACCACAAACCGAGTAAAGCAGTATCAAAAACATGCTAAGCATACATGCTTTTTCACAGAGCACACCTAAAAATGAGAAGAGCAGTGTAGAAATACGTTGCATACCGTAATAAACAAAAAATTTGAGCCGTTACTTGCAAAGTCGTAATTTTATAGGAAAGTGACAATTGGTATAATATGAAACCAAGAAATAATTTCAAACCGAGCTACCTGATACTTCACCGAAGTGGTGAATTAAAACAACGCGGAGAAGAGTTATGGAAAACGATGGAAAACTGCACACTTTGTCCACGTATGTGCGGTGCAAACCGACTAAAAGGCGAAAGAGGATTCTGTGGTGCCGATTCCACCCTGGAAGTTTCAGCTTTTCATCCACACTTCGGAGAGGAAACACCTTTGGTTGGAGAGAGTGGCTCGGGCACTATATTTCTTACAAACTGCAGTTTGCGATGTGTTTTCTGTATTAACGGGAAGATAAGCCAGGAAGGAGACGGAGTAACTCAAAGCATTAATCAAATGGCAGAAATGATGCTGAGGCTTCAGGATATGGGATGCCACAATATAAACTTTGTAACACCAACACATTATTCGCCGCACATTCTGCTGGCAATAGATTTGGCAGCTGCCAATGGATTAAACGTACCCATTGTTTATAATACATTTGGGTGGGAACGGATTGAAATACTTAAAATCCTAGATGGGATTGTTGATATCTATCTGGCTGATTTCAAATATTCCGACGAACAAAAAGCGTCAAAATATTCGTCAAATGCAAAAACTTACCCAGAGTTAACTAAAAAAGCGTTATTGGAGATGCACCGTCAGGTTGGGATAGCCAGACCAGATGCCAGCGGGCTCATGCAAAAGGGATTGATGATTCGCCATCTTGTGATGCCCAATAACGTAAGTGGAAGCACAGCTGTTATGGACTGGATTGCCCAAAACCTTCCCAAAGACACATACATTAACATGATGTCGCAATATTCCCCGGTTTATAAAGCAAGAAACTACCCTGAAATATCGCGAAGGATAACCGTTGAGGAATACTCCAAAGTCGTTTTGCATGCAAAAGAGGCAGGATTGACAAACCTTGAAATTCAAGGGTATTATACCAATTTGTAAAAGTCGTACCCCTTTTATGTGCTATAACTAATAGTGGGGGCACGACCACATCCGTTATTCACAGGTTAAGGCTTTCGCCATGAATCAGCAGATACCATTTATCATTCTTTATTTCATGCTTCAACAGCCAGGTTTTCCCATCTGTTGTGATAACTTTAAAATAGGTTGCCTGTGGAAAAGGAGGAATTTTATCTCCCTGGTACCACCTGTCCTGAATTTCTTTAATTTCTAACCGAATATTATCCCAATAGAAATATTTAGGGTATTCATCGGCTTTGAACCCCGAATGGCAAATAACTTTTATTTGAGCCAGGTCGTTCATCCGCGAACTCAATTAATTCAATAATATTACGTAAAATCATTCTTTCAGGATTCATTGCTTTTCAATATAACAAGCATTAACTTTAATGGGTAAAACTCCGGTCTTCCGTCTAAGTTTCACATTATGAGAGCGTGGATAATTGATAAAATATCAAACCTAAAAAACGAGAGCAATCCGTTAAAACTAACAGAACTTCCAGTACCAATACCTAAAAGTGGTGAGCTGTTAATCAAAGTGAGCATTTGTGGAGTCTGCCATACAGAGATCGACGAAATTGAAGGGCGTACTCCTCCCCCAACGTTTCCGGTTGTCCCTGGCCACCAGGTTGTGGGCATTGTCGTACAGTCGGAGGCGGAGAATATCAAAATAGGTGACCGTGTTGGGGTAGCCTGGATTTATT
>JBDLJS010000109.1:0-12637 GCA_039714235.1 Bacteroidota bacterium
AGTAGTTTCTACTGGTCATAATCATGGTGAAATTGCTTCACATTCCGGACAAGGAGAACACACCTCTTTTAAAGTTGGAGGAAACTGCGAAATGTGCAAAGACCGTATTGAAAAAGCTGCATTATCAGTTGAAGGTGTTGAATATGTCATTTGGGAAAGCGAATCACAAATGCTGCACCTGAATTTTAATTCGGCTAAAACCAACGCTGATGAAATTCAAAAAGCTGTCGCAGCCGTAGGTCACGACACCGAAAAATTTAAAGCACCTGATGATATTTATAAGGAATTGCCGGAGTGCTGTTTGTACAGAGAATAATAAATAACGTAAAAAGTAAAATTATGAAAACACTAATTATTTTATTTGGTATAATCCTAATATCGTTATCAGGATTTCCCCAACTTATTCAGGATAAAACTATGGATGGAAAACTGAAACCATTTTCACTTGAAAACGGAGAAATAAAATACATCGATTATAACCAAAAGAAACAAATCCTGAATATTTTTAATCTGAACAGTTCTATATGGAAATCAATTCATTTACCCCTTCCTAAAGGCCATTTTTTGAATGAGGTAAAACTAATATCAAAACATACTTTTGATAAAAATGAACTGGTTGAAATTTTATATTCATGTGTAGTTTATAATCACCTACACGATTATGAAAACCCCGAAGATTACGATAACCTTCTATCTTTTACTCTAAATATTATAAATGAAAAAGGGGAATTTTTACTTAAAGTAGAAGATAGTAATGACTATGAGATTATTAAATCTGATGAAAACACAAAACTCTTTGTTTACAAACATATTAGCAAAGGAATAAACGAAAAAATGCAGACACTTGTATATACTGTTTCACTATAAGATAATTCATTAACATTTTAAAATTAATTACAATGAAAACAAAAGTTTTAAGCTTAGTAGCTCTTTTTGTATTGGGAGCATTTACGGTTTTTGCAGACAATAAAACCGAAAAATTTAAAGTAAAAGGTAACTGTGGTATGTGTGAAAAACGCATCGAAAAAGCAGCGCTTTCAGTTGATGGTGTCTCAAAAGCCGATTGGAATAAAGAGACTAAGAAAATTGAAGTAGTTTTTGATGATACTAAAACCAATGTACACAAAGTTCATATGGCGATAGCTAAAACGGGTCACGACACCGATATGCACAAGGCAAAAGATGAAGTTTACAATGAACTTCCCGGTTGTTGCAAATATGACCGTTCTGAAAAAAAGCATGATACTCATGCAGGTCACAAGCATTAATTTTTATAATGCTTTTAAATTTAGGAAGTATATAGATGTATATATTTCATTGCTTAAGATTTGTAACGGGTGAGCTTTAGGGTTTGCCCGTTATTATTTTGTATGGTAATATCTTTGAGAAGTTAAACTTAAAATGCTGTAAAAAAACAAAATGCCTTGAATAGTGTTTTATTTTTATATTTGCTTTTGATGAAACTCAGGAATATTATATCGGTTTGTTTATTGGTTGTGTATGCCTTGGTTATGGCACACGATTTTATTCCACACCATCACCATTCTAATTTTTCTCCTAATACAAACCACTGTGAATATGAACATGAACAAAATTCCGAGCATGAACACGAACATTATAACGAGCACCATCATCACCACGTAGCCTCTAAAGAACACAAGCAAGTTGAACATAACCACGAACATGAAGCACACATTCATTGTAGTTTCGAAGAGGTCCTTGTACTAAATAAAAAGGTTAATCTTCCAGAGGTTAATGCTTTGATGGCATCTTTTGTTTTTTATTTTTCAGAAGAAGAAAACCAACAAATAACCGACACCTACATTGCGCCAAACATTTCAGAACCTCATTGTCGCGATGTGCTGGTACGCGGTCCTCCGCAATTTTCATGATACTTTACAGCTGTCATTTTGAAAGAGTGAAAGGCCAGGAAATCTTAGACATAAAACAATTTTCTCCTCCTACGTTTTAGAAATGACAAAAATATGCTTCTCCCAATCACAACAATTTAAATTAATAAGAAAAGAATCATGAAAAAGATATTATCATTACTTACCATATTAGTACTTGTTATTACAGTTTCATCATGCGGAAATAAAAAGAAAAATGCAGAACACGATACCGGAACTCATGTACATGAAGACGGTACGGTTCATGGCAATCATTCGCATGAAGCAAAACCAAACCAGGAATCTTTCGAAGTAACTTCCGGGAATAGTGAACACAAACGCGATGTAGGAGAAGGTGGTGAAGGAGAAGAAGACGGCACCCAATTTGGATTAACAGACACCTACGATGTAACCAAACATGACGTACGTTTAGTATTAAAATACGATAAAACTTCCAATTCATTTCAGGGAGAAATGACCAACACCACTGATAAAGTAGTTGAAAAGGCAAGGGTTGAAGTACACCTATCAAATGGCATTGAATTAGGCCCCACAAAAGCAGTAACGCTTTCACCAGGAGCAATTCAAAGCATTTCTATTAAAGCAAGCGAAAAAAGCTTTGAGACCTGGTCCACACATGCTGAAGTAGGTAGTTCCGAACACGGTCATAGTCATGGAGAAACTGGCGAGCATGGTCACAGTCACGACGAAGGTGGAGAACACAGTCATGAACATGGCGAACATTAGTATTATTCAGAACTAAGTACTTTTTGTCCTTATCATTACGAATGAGAAACGAGTAAAAGAACTCTTAAATCCAGGAGAAAATTAATACTCGCATACTCGACGAAATGACAGGGTATTGATTTTAATTCCATTTAAATCATTTCAAAATGAAGTTAATTAAACTATTTTGTGTTTTGGCGGTGTTTGCTGTAGCAGCCTGCAAAAATAATACTACAACAGAGGATAATGCTCATGGTCATTCGCATGACGAGGTGAGTATTCAGATAACAGAGTACAACGAAGACTTTGAATTATTTGCCGAAGCCGAGCCAATGGTTACTGGAAAAACCGGAAATATTTTGGCGCATTTCACAAACCTGTCGGATTTTTCACCTTTATCGGAAGGAGCCGTAACCGTTAGTTTGATTATTGGCAAAAAAGGAATCCGCCAAAAATTGGAAAAACCAACTCGGCCGGGAATCTATCTTTTTCAACTTCAGCCCGAAGTTGCCGGGAAAGGTAAATTGGTTTTTGATATTGAAACTAAGTCGGAAAAATCGTCTCTGCTGGTTAGTGGCATTGAAGTTTTTGCCGACGAGCATAATGCCATTCATGTAGCAGAACAGAATGCGCAGGCTCATCCGAATGCCACCACTTTTACAAAAGAGGCATCTTGGAAAATTGAATTTGAAACTGGTTTCCCGGTTGTTGAACCTTTTGGGGAGATAATAAAAACCACTGCACGGGTTGAATCGGCACAAAGTGAAGAAGTTATTCTCACCGCTAAAGCCAGCGGAGTTGTCAAGTTTAAAACCAACAACCTGACAGAGGGGGCAGTTGTTTCTAAAGGGAAGGTATTATTTGAAATTTCTGCCGAAAGTTTTGCTGATAATAACATGAGCATTCGTTATAATGAAGCTAAAACCAACTTCGAAAAAGCAGAAGCCGATTACAAACGTAAACAAGCATTGGCGAAAGACCAGTTGGTTTCACAAAAAGAATTATTGGAAGCCAAAGCCGAATATGAAAATGCAAAAACTAAATACGAGAACCTGCAGAAAAACTTTAGCCAAGGTGGGCAAAAAGTCAGTAGCCCTAAAAGTGGATTTGTTAAGCACATTTTTGTAAGTAACGGGCAATTCGTTGAAGCTGGTCAGCCATTGGTTTCAATTACTGAAAATAAAAATCTGTTTTTAAAAGCCGAAGTTCAGCAGAAATATGCATCGTCTTTACCTTTTATAAAAACAGCCAATATCCACTCGTTGAATTCGGAAACTGTTTACACCTTGGAAGAGTTAAATGGTAAAATAGTTTCTTATGCTAAAAATGTTTCCGACGAAAGTTTTCTCATCCCACTAACCTTGCAGGTGGAAAACCGCTCAGGTATAATTCAGGGGAGTTTTATGGAGCTTTACCTGGAAACTGAATCGAAACAAGATGCACTAACCGTTCCCAACGGTGCATTAATTGAAGAGCAAGGAAACTTCTCAGTTTTTGTGCAGCTTAATCCGGAAAGTTTTGAGAAGCGCGTAGTGAAAATTGGCAAGACTGATGGTTTAAAAACGGAAATCCTTGCCGGGCTAAAACCAACAGAGCGTGTGGTAACCAAAGGCGGAATCCTTGTGAAATTAGCTGCGGTTTCCAATAGTCTTGACCCACATACCGGTCATGTTCATTAAAATTTGCAAGCTATGTTAAATAATATTATACAGTTTTCATTAAAAAATAAACTACTGGTACTGCTAACGGCTGTGGTTTTAATGGCTGCGGGATTGTTTACCGCCTCCGAAATGGATGTGGACGTATTTCCCGACCTGACCGCCCCAACCGTTGTGGTTATGACCGATGCACATGGGATGGCGGCTGAGGAAGTTGAACGGCTGGTAACTTTTCCCATAGAAACAGCAGTAAACGGAGCAACCGATGTTCGCAGGGTACGTTCTGCCTCATCGCTTGGTTTTTCCTTTGTGTGGGTTGAATTCGACTGGGGAACCGATGTTTACCGTGCACGACAAGTGGTAAACGAGAAACTGGTAACTATTTCAGGGCAAATGCCCTTGGGGGTTAGTGCTCCAATGTTGGCACCGCAATCGTCGGTTATGGGTGAAATTCTATTCATTGGGCTGCAATCTGACAGCACCAGCATGATGGATTTGCGCACCATTGCCGAGTGGAATGTTAAACCTGTGCTTTTGGCTACAGGTGGAGTGTCGCAGGTAACTATAATTGGTGGCGACTATAAACAATACCAGGTGCTTGCCGACCCGCAAAAACTAAAGTTTTACGATGTCTCACTTGAAGAGTTGGCCGAAGTATGTAAAGGTATTTCACAAAACTCAACTGGGGGTGTTGTCCGTCAGTATGGAAATGAATATTCAGTTCGGGGTGTGGCGAGAACTTTTGATTTGAATGAACTTGGGAATTCATTTGTTAAGCAACGAAACGGTTCGCCTGTACGGGTTAACGATGTTGCCGAAGTAGTTGTGAGTAGCGCCGTAAAAATGGGTTATGCTTCACAAAACGCAACTCCGGCAGTTATTCTTTCCATTTCGAAACAACCAAAGGTAAATACACTAAAACTTACCGAACGCATTGAAAGCAACCTTGCAGAACTGGCTAAAACCTTACCTGCTGATGTTTACCTTGACACAAAAATTTTCCGTCAGGCTGATTTTATTGAAAAATCGGTTAGCAACGTAATGCGTGCATTGATTGAGGGTGCTGTTTTTGTGGTTGTCATCCTATTTTTGTTTTTGGGAAGTTTCCGTACCACCATTATTTCGGTTTTAGCAATTCCTTTATCGATGCTGGTGGCTGTACTGGTTTTTAAGCTGCTCGGAATAAACATTAACACCATGAGTTTGGGCGGCATGACCATTGCCATTGGCTCGTTGGTTGACGATGCGATTATCGATGTGGAGAATGTATACAAGCGCCTGCGAGAAAACCATGCGCGTCCAAAAGCAGAAAAGCTTTCGTCGTTTAAAGTTGTTTTTGAAGCTTCGAAAGAAATCAGGGCTTCCATTTTAAACGCAACCATAATTATTATTGTGGCTTTTATGCCTTTGTTTTTTCTATCAGGAATGGAGGGACGCATGCTTAAACCCTTAGGAATAGCTTACATAGTTGCGCTATTTGCCTCGCTGATTGTAGCACTAACAGTTACGCCGCAGTTGTGTAAAATGCTGCTTTCAACCGAAAAATATCTAACACGCAAAGAGAAACAGGGTTGGTTTACCCGAAACTTGTTTGCGGTTTATGAAAAAGCATTATGCTGGTCCTTACGATTTAAAACACCCATTTTGTTGATTACAGGAGTTATTTTTATAGCAGCAATTATTGCCCTTTCGGGGATGGGACGTAGCTTTTTGCCGGAATTTAACGAGGGGGCTTTAACCATTTCGGCTGTTAGTAAACCTGGTATTTCGCTGGAAGAATCGAATAAGCTGGGTAATCTTATGGAAAGCGAATTGCTAAATATTCCTGAAGTAAAAAGTACAACCCGTCGCACCGGACGTGGAGAGCTTGACGAACATTCGCAAACCACAAACAGTGCCGAGATTGATGTAAACTACACACTTGCTGAACGAAGCAATGAAGAGTTTTTTGAAGATGTTCGTGAAACCCTGGCTTCTGTTCCGGGAATTGCAGCAACCGTTGGGCAACCCTTGGGGCATCGTATCGACCATATGCTTTCAGGAACCCGTGCAAACATTGCTATTAAACTTTTTGGCACTGACTTAAATAAACTTTTTGCTATTGGTAACCAGGTAAAAAGTGCCGTAAATGGCATCGATGGTTTGGTAGATGTAAATGTAGAACAACAGGTTGAGATTCCGCAAATTCAAATTCGTGCCAATCGCGAAATGCTGGCAGCTTATGGAATTACCATTGAGCAATTTAACGAGTTTGTCGATATTGCTTTTGCTGGTGAAAAACTTGCTGACATTTACGAGGGGCAAAAAAGTTTCGACCTTATTGTGCGTTTGAATAAGGATTACACCGAAAGCAAAGAGGGCTTGGAGAATGCACTAATTACTACTGCTGCAGGTAAAAAAGTTCCTTTAAGCCAGGTGGCTGAGATTATTTCGGTTTCAGGACCAAGCTCGATAAGTCGTGAAAACGTGCAACGAAAAGTGGTGGTTTCTGCTAATGTATCCGGCGGAGATTTACTGGGAGTTGTTAACCAAATAAAAGAAAAAGTGAACGAGAATGTTGATTTCCATGAAGGTTATAGAATCGAATATGGCGGGCAGTTTGAAAGTGAGGCTCGTGCTTCGAAAACATTGTTGTTTGCATCATTGATTTCTTTGCTGCTTATTTTCCTGATTCTTTTCCAGGAATTCAAAGACGTAAAACTTTCAGGAATAATTCTTTTAAACCTGCCATTGGCTTTAATTGGTGGTGTGTTTACCATTTATTTCACCACGCAAATTGTTAGTATCCCGGTAATTATCGGATTCATTACACTCTTCGGAATAGCAACCCGTAACGGTATTTTGTTGGTTTCGCATTACAAGCAATTACAAATACAAGGAGCTTCGTTAAAAGACACTATCATAAAAGGTTCTATAGACCGTTTGAATCCCATTTTAATGACAGCACTCACAGCAGCACTGGCACTTATCCCTTTAGCAATGAATGGCGATGCAACAGGTAACGAAATTCAAAGCCCAATGGCTAAGGTAATTCTTGGTGGACTGCTTTCATCAACACTACTGAATATTTTTATTGTGCCAATAGTGTATAGTTTAATTCAAAAACGTAAAGGAAATGAATAGAATAAAAACAATAATTCTGGTGTTGATTTTACCTTTTGGATTATCAGCACAAGATATGGAAAGTATTCTTTCAGAAATTGAAAGTAATAACACTGCTTTGCGGGCTTATAAAGGCTTGAACGAAGCGCAAAGGCTGGAAAATAAAACAGGTATTTATCTTGAAAATCCCGAAGTAGGATTTAACTATTTATGGGGAAACCCGGCAGCAATGGGTGAACGTAAGGATTTTTCAATAACACAATCATTTGATTTTCCAACGGCGTATGGCATAAAAAAGAAGATTGCTGAAGCTAAAAACCAACAATCTGATTTAGAATTTGAACTTCAACGCAAAACAATTTTGTATCAGGCAAAAGTGCTTTGTAACGAGTTGGTTTACTTAAATGCTTCAACCCTGGTTCTGGAAGAACGTGCCAGGCATGCGAGTGAAATTGCAGAAGCCTACAGCAAAAAGTTTGAGTTGGGTGAAATCAATATTCTGGATAAAAACAAAGCACATTTTAATCTTTTAAAAGCTGAAAAAGAACTGGAAACCAATCAAACTGAGCGGGAAATCCGATTGTCAGAGCTAACTGCTTTAAATGGTGGGAAGCCATTAGCTTTTAATCAAATTAATTTTGAGAGAGTTAGCTTGCCTGTTGATTTTAGCAGTTGGTATACCGAATACGAATTTAAAAATATCCAACTTCAGCAGGCCACAAATAGTGTTGCTATTTCCGAGAAAGAAATAAAACTTTCGAAAGCATTGAGCTTGCCAAAATTTTCAGGAGGTTACATGTCAGAATCGGTTGTTGGTGAATCTTTTAAAGGAGTTTCTGTTGGAATGTCAATTCCACTTTGGGAGAACAAAAACAGCGTAAAGCTGGCTACAGCACAGCGGCAGGTTAATATGGAATTGATAAATGACCAAAAAATTCAGACCTATAATCAACTTAAAGGGCAGTACGAAAAAGCTATCAATTTGCAAAATACCTTAAAGTCTTACCAAGAAGCTCTTGAAACGGTAAATTCGTCAGCACTTCTGAAAAAAGCACTGGATGCCGGAGAGATTTCATTGATTGAGTATATGCTGGAACTTACAATGTATTACGAAACCTATGATAAGTTTATTTTGATTGAAAAGGAGTTGAACCAGTTAGCTACTGGTTTGTATTTTTTTGAGTTATAAATACATATTATTTAGGATATATAACTTGTGTATCATTGGTTATTCCGTTACATTTCGTTTAGAAGAGATTACCCTTGGTTAGTATTAATACCGTGATTCAATAAATAACCTAATTCTATTGGCTGTAAATACCCGGTTAATACTTCACCTGTTTCATCGTTAACCCAATCGTAACTATCTTTCGGGAACGACCATCGCTCGAAATTGGCAACTACTTTGGTATTTCTGTTTTGCGTTTGTTTGGGTAAGTTGAAGCCTAAGCGGTCAAATATCCGGTAACCTTTCATTGCAACCAATATGCTATCTAAGGCACGGGCATAAATTTTTGGTGGTGTTTTTAGTTGGCTTTTTTTGTTCAGGTCGGGTTCTGTAAAAATTTTACTTCCGTATTTAATGGTTTCAATAAGGGCGGTTTCTAAATTGTAAACCGCTTCGATATGTTGGGCTGCAGGGGTGGTAAACTTGTAACGGTATTCGTTTTTGTTTTTTGGTCGCCACTGTTTAATCCATTCTTTTTTTAGTAGTTCTGCTATTTCCCGGTTTGGTACGATGAGGTGGTAATGTTGATTGTAGGTTTTTTTTACAGTATCTGCCATACATTCTGCCATTAGAAACAATAACATTATTCAGGTAGTGGTAAGCGTTCCAATAAGCCTGTATTCTTTCGTGTTCTCCCTTTTCTTTGGCAACATCAATAAGCGACAAAACCATTTTACGGGTAATTAGTTTTCGTCTGGCTCTATTTGCTAACGATGGATTATTTGAAATGTCCGTTCCTTTTCCCGATACCAAAGCGATTGAGGGCGTTTCTTCGTTTTTCCGTGTCTCACTTTCTGCTAATGTATTGAAGAAGGCAGACATTTAAAACGTGTTGAGAAGATTACTTCAGACTTAACTTAAAATAATAAATGTATAATGAGGAAACTAAATACAAAATGGATGCACTAGCGTGACCAAATCATAATGATTATCGATAAGATTTATAAGGGTGGATTAACAACTACTTCGGGTGGAAATATTTCGGTTATAGATAAAAATGGAGACGTTTGGGTAGCACCATCGGTAATTGATAAAGGAACTTTATGCATTTCTGATTTTGTTTGCGTGAAGAAAGACGGTACCATTGAGGGGCGTCATAAACCTTCCTCTCTGAATATCCATTTCACATCGCCTTTTATAAATGTCGTCCAGAGATTGAAGCGGTAATTCATGCCCATCCGCCGGCGCTGGTTTCGTTTAGTTATTGTTCGCCAGATTCCCGATACGAATGTAATTCCGCAAGCTAAAAAGGTTTGTGGTCAAATTGGTTATGCTCCTTACGCTTTACCCGGGAGTAATGAATTAGGCTCTGTAATTGCAGAAGAATTTAAAAAAGGTGTAAATGCGAAATTATGAAAAACCATGGAGCTGTAGTTGGAGGCTCTGATTTAGCGAAGCATTCCAGCGTTTTGAAACCATGGAATTTTGTGCCCACACTTTGATTAACAGTAGCACAATTGGTACTCCGAATTACTATATTGGCCTTCAGGATACCGAGTGATTGGAAATAAAAGTCATTTTAATGTTATTAAACGAAAGATTACTAGGTTTTATATAATTTAGAACTCTAAAAATATTTGAAGAACCAAAATTAAAATAACTACCCCCACCAATACCAAAAACCACCTCGGAATAATAACTCGTTTGTTTAATTCCCGCTTATGATTTTCAAGCAACTCTTCCAGTTTATCAGTATTCAAATCAAATTTTAGTTTTGCTGTCTTTAGTTCGTACAGTTGTTTCGCAATCTCCGGTGCAACCTCTTTAATATTCTTGCTGGTTTCCTGAAGCATATCAATTTCATGACATAAAATCTCCAGCAATTTTTGTTGTGATAATTGTTTTCTCATGACTTAAATTCTGAATCTGTTTTTACGTGGTTGAATTTTGTTTCTCTGGTACTCCTTCGTGTACCGGTTGTGGTATTCGTAGTTTTGTTGAATTAACTTTTGCAAGCGGGCTGCACTAAACGAACGGTGTACAGAACTGGCTTTTATTGATTCTTCCCCAACTTTAAACCGTATTCCAACAACTTTTTCATTTGAAGCTTGCTTTAAAATGGATTGGACGTCATAATGCTGCATCAGCTCTGCATACTCGAAAATGTCTTTCGGTGTTTGTGGCAATACTTTACCGTGTGCTTCTTTTATTTGCCGGCTCAACCGTTCCTCTTTTTCCTGCTGAATTTCTTTTGCGGTAGTAAAGCCCCGGGCTTTTGCCATACTCTCCGCAATGCGCTGTGCTTTTTTACTGATGTAGTTGTCTTTGATTGCTTTGCCGTTTGTGTCAATCCGGTTCACAATTATGTGCAGGTGCTTGTGTCTATCATCCGAATGTAAAAAGGAAATAAACTGGCTTTCTTTTAAATTCATCCTCGTAAGAAAATCATCAGCCAGGTTTGCATAATCATCATTTGTAAGGCTATTCCCAACCGGAATAGGCGGACTAAGTACAAACGAAAATGTATTTCGCTGGCAACGTGCATTCAAATTCTGGAATACCCGGAATTCTTGTGCCATTTTACTTCCTGTCTCGCCAATGAGTGAATTTCGGCTAATCTCTATGGCATGAATTTTATTCATGGCGTAGTCTATGGCATGAGCTGTGTGCGATATGCTTTTCCCTTTTCCAATCATTGCTCAAATTTTCCGATGTGCTTTTTAATCAACTTTATCACTTCTTCCAACTCGTATAGAATCATATCGTTTTTATGAAAGTGCTTGCTTTTTATCAAATTTCCGATGGATTTAAAATTCCGGTGATAAGCATGCAGATTGTTGTATACTTCCAATTCTTCAGGAGAAAATCGAAGGGTAACTTTCATGCTCATGGCAGCACGGCGCGAAAATTCACTTGTGCTGAGACTGCATTCTTTTGCAGCCAGAGCAATAGCTTTCTTTTCTGTGTTACTTACCCTGAATGAAATATATTTTGTTCTGACGTTCATAATTGAAAAATTTTAGCATTAAACTTTTAAGGGGATTTTTCCTTCTTTGCGAGCTTGGGAGCAAAGCAAGAGATGTCAAAAGTGCAACGTTGACACCTCTTGAAATAGCTTACCGCTAAAGTCTCCGCTGCCGTCGATTCGAAGTGGTAAGGTATTCGTTCAAGTCTTTTTTGAAACCGTAAATTGCAGACATGTCAACACTGTTGTGAAAGTCTGCCAATAACTGTTTTGTGGCTTTTTTACCTGCAAGGTCATTATCGAGATACAAGCTAATTCTGGAATAATTCGGCAGGATATTTTTTATCCGGTTTGCAAAGGCAAGAGAATTCAAAACCAAAAAGTCGGACTTTTTTGGCAGCTCTGGATATAGAGTCAACAAACTGAAAAAATCAAACATACCTTCCGTAACGCTCAATAGTTGTTTTGAAGTTGAAAAGAAAGAATAATCTTTTGGAGCAGCTGAATTTTTATAATATGGATTTCGCAGTTCCCAACCTCCTGAAATATTTTCAAGACCAATGGCAAAATACCTTGTGCCTTTTAAATGGTAGTGAACCTGTTTGGCATACCTGGCTGCAACTTCTACATTTATTTTTCTTCGATTCAAATATTTAATTAGAGCAGGATGACGGATAGGAAGAATTTTGTCTACCTGAATTTTACTTTCACGATTCAACACTGCAAAAGAATTTTGCTGTTGAAAAGAGAAAGATGGGATTGTTTTGTCTAAGACTTCAAGAGCCTCTTTTACGCCACAGTTATTATTCATCTCAATTGCCAAATCGATTATATTCCCACCTTTTCCAAGACCATGGTCGTACCACCGATTCAAAATCTTTGAAACTTTGAATGATGGAGTATTTTCTTTGCGAATCGGACTTAAATACCAGGCTTCTTTGTGGTTTTCCCGTTGAGGGGAAAATCCGTTCTTGTTCAGAAATTCAACTATTGAAATTTCACGAGCCGTATCACATTGTAGTTTTTCTTTTTTCATTAGCGGTATTCCTCCATATTTTTTGATGATTTGATGAGATGTGGTTTAAGTCATGTGATAATCAGTTGTTTATGTCACATCATTTTCTCATCA
>JBDLJS010000110.1:0-12558 GCA_039714235.1 Bacteroidota bacterium
AGAGGAGGTAAAAGGAGCCGCTTCGTTCCGGGTAAAATCCACCAACTTCTATGTTCCGCTTGAAGGATTTGTAGATGCAGAAGAGGAACTGAAAACACTGGAAGAGGAATTGAAGTACACCAAAGGATTCCTTAACTCGGTTATGAAAAAACTAAGTAACGAACGGTTTGTAAACAACGCTCCGGAAGTTGTTGTAGCCAAAGAAAAAGCAAAGCAGGCCGATGCGGAAGCCAAGATAAAAGTTCTGGAAGAGCGTATTGCCGCAATGAAATAAAAATATTTATAGAGACACACGGCCGTGTGTTTCTACAAATATTTTTCCCCTTAATTCTTGTTAAAAGTTCCGTTAAAATATGTTATCATTCAATCCATATAAATCTTTTCAATAGATTTGCATTCAGATTTATAAGTCATGAGAGAGGTTCGGTTTTTATTCATTTTATTACTTGCTTTGCACATTCTTCCCGGATATGCACAGGATGAATTTTATGAAATCGATCCGATGCTGATTAAATTAAAGGCAAAAATTATAAGCGCTGCCGACAGCTCGGCTGTTCCCTATGCAAACATAATCAACCATCGCACTCACAGCGGAACAATAACAAACAGCGAAGGATATTTTACGCTCGAAATGTTAAACATCGACAGCCTGGAGGTAACTTCGGTCGGCTATGAGAGAACTATACTTAAAATTCCACAAAACTATACAGGTTACGAGGTAATTACATTTACAATGAAACCGGTTATGTATAACGTGGGAGAGGTTACGGTTGAAGGCGAAGCACAGCAGCTCGACTATTTTGAGCATGGCCAGCCAACGGCGATAGATCCGGAACTCAGGGGTGATGCATTTAACGAAAAGCCTCCTGTTTTAGCTGCATTTTTTAATCCTGTTTCGTACTGGCAGTATTACCTGAGCAAAAAAGAAAAGCGAAAACGAAAAGTGCGCGAAGCCATGGCCCTGCAAAAAAACTGGGAAATGCATTCGAAAAACTACAACAAAGGGATGGTAATAAAACTTACCGGGCTTGACCAAACGCGCGCCGACACATTTATGGTATGGTTTAACGGACAAAACGTGCTTCCTTACACCGCTTCCGAATACCAGGTCAGAGCCTCGATAATTGAATATTACCAGTTATTTAAAATTGATTATGATATTGAATAAAATAGTAGAGACACACGGCCGTGTGTCTCTACTATTTAAAAACCATTTATAATAAATCCTACAGTTCCTGAATCCTCAGATTTCTCCATTTAACTTTAATTCCGCCACCCGAATGAATTTGCAGTGCGATTGAACCTTTCCCTGCTGCAATTTTTTCGTCTACGATATCAACCATTTGCTGGCCGTTTAACCAGGTAGTAACCTGCCCGCCAACCGCTCGGATTTTCATTGTGTTCCACTCTCCCATTTTCAGGATATTCTCCTTTTCATCGGGAATTTGAATTAGCCAGCCACGTCCGTATGATTCGTAAATACCTCCTGTGTCGTGATTTGGAGGCGCCACTTCAACCTGCCAGCCACTTACTTTTGTGCCTTCGAAAATCGATCGAAAAAACACGCCACTGTTACCATCGGCTTCCTGCAAAAATTCGAGTGTCAGCTCAAAATCGTCGTAAAATTTTTCAGTAGAAAGATATCCGTACTCCTCATCCGGGCCGCTTTCACAAATCAGCAGGCCGTCTTCAACATACCATTTTTCGGTACCGTGAATTTTCCAACCATCAAGATTTTTCCCGTTAAAAACAGATACAGATTTTTCTCCAATGTTACAGGCAGTCACAAGTATAAGAGCTGCAACTAAAATAAATAAAGTGTTCTTCATAAATTACAGGTTTAGTATTCAATTTATTTTCCTAACTCTTTTTTCAGAAGGTTTACGTTGTTTTGCAACTTTGTGATGGTAGCATCCTTTTCTTTCATCTCTTTTTGAAGCTTAATAACGTCAGCTTTCGATTTATCCAACTGCCCCTGAAGCTCATTCAAATTATTTTCTCCGGTTTGAATTTGTCCTTCTAAAATTTTAGCCTGTTCGGTTAACTTTCCAATATCGAAATTCTTCTGCTGAATTACGTTATTTTTTGCTGACATCTGGCTTTCGAGTTGTTCTATTTCCTTCTGTTGCGAACCGATGGTTTTATCTTTGCTACTCAAGGTATTGGTTAACCTTTGCTTTTCAAAATCTAGATTAAAACTGGTTTCCTCCAGCGATTTCGTTTGTTTATTCAAATCCTGCGAAAGAACAAACATTTCATTTTTTAAAGAATCGATGTAATCATCTTTTATGGCATTGCTCTCCATTAATTCATTTTTCATTGCCTCAAAGTCGGAAATTAATGCTTCAATGCGGGCAGCTTTGGCATTGTTTTCCTCATCGAGTTGACGCGAAAGTTCTTCGGCTTTTAACCTCCCCGCTTCCATTTCCAGGTATTTCTTTTTCGAAACACAGGATGTTAAGGCAATTAAAGCTCCGATAAAAAAATAAACTACATATTTTCGGTTCATAATAATTCTTTTTGATTTAAAACAAAGATAGAAAATAATAATACGGTAATACAACGTTCTTTTAAGAAGGATTGGTATTAAATTGTTACTTTTAAATTCAAATTCGAGAAGATGAAGACAATAACAATTTTCATAATAGCTGTTTTCCTTTCGATAAATGCATTGGCACAAACTGAAAGCAAAACTTCGCACACAATAAAAGGGAAGGT
Organism: Bacteroidota bacterium; assembly: GCA_039714235.1. Lineage (GTDB taxonomy): Bacteria > Bacteroidota > Bacteroidia > Bacteroidales > Prolixibacteraceae > Draconibacterium. Next base: position 2,719 of record JBDLJS010000110.1, read on the forward strand.
AATTGATGCATCAACAAACCAACCTGTTTCGTACACTAATATTGGGCTTGAAGATACTTACTACGGGACAGCAAGTGATGGTGACGGCAACTTTGAACTGAAGATTCCGGAAGCAATGGCATCGAAGAATATTTACTTTTCGGCCGTTGGATACGGCAATAAAAAACTTGCGGTGAAATCGCTGTTTAATAAAGAATTTCATGTAATAAAACTTACATCACAGTCGTATGGGATAAACGAAGTTGATGTTGCTGCACAAAACCTGGTGTTAATCCGGATTTTAAGGATGGCCTCGGAAAATATAAAGTACAATTACGGGGCAGGGCCTTTTAATCTGCACTGCGATTATACCGATAAAACATTAACCGGCGACAGCCTTAAAGCAGTTACGGCACAGGTACTTATTTACGACAAATCAGGTTACGCCAGACCTTCGGCTACCGACGAATTTCAATCGCGGAAATATAAAGTTGAAAAGGAAAAAAGTGATGAAGATTACCGGTTTTCAACAGGTGTTGTAAATATCGACGACATGCTCGATTTCGATTGGGTACGTTCTGCATCCTCGGTGCTTAATCCGGCTTTGCTGACCGATTTCCGGCTTGCATTAGACAGCGAACCGGTGATTGACGGCAAGGAGTATTGGGTAATTTCTTTTAAACAGGAAATGCCAACTCTTGAAGGTTCAGGAGATTTTTATGCCACCGGTTTTGAAGGAAATATTACCATTAACAAAGAAGATTATTCGGTATTAAAAGTTGAGGGGAAAATTAAATCTCCTAGAAATAACCGCCAGGGTAAAGGGTTGGCTGTGGGCAACTCGAATAACAGTTTTATTACCAGGGTGAGCTATCAGTTTACAACTGAATATAAAAACCTTTTAATCAACCGGATTAGTTTAAATAAATCGTATTTATCGGAAGGTAAAAATGTTTCAGAGAAAACGACAATGCAGGTAATCCGGGCACGTTCCAATAATTTAACGGTAATCGAAAGCAGGGATTATTTTCAGGGGGAATAAAAATTTATCAGGAATAAATTAACAACAGAGGCGCGAATCATTGCGCCTCTTCTATTTTATAATTATCTATTTCTTTGCTTTAAACAACTCCTCTTCTTTCACCTTTTTTACCTGCATGCTGTCTTTCAGCGACTTGTTAATGGCGTTGTACGGGGCGGTAACAACCTCGTCACCCTCGCTTAATCCTTCCAAAATTTCAATGCTGTTGTTATCCTGAATACCGGTTTTTACTTCTACTTTTTTCACCTTGCCGTCGTTATAAACAAATACAACCTCCTGTTTTTCTTCTCGTTCAACGGTTTCTTCCTGGCTGCTGCTTCCCTGTTCTGTTCCTTCTGTTTCTGGGTCTTCAACCTCTTGAGTACCGCCACCCTCTTTTTTTATCCGGGTGGTAACCGAGGCAATAGGCACAGAAATTACATCCTCGCGGGTTTCGGTAAGAATATCAACCGTTGCCGACATTCCCGGCCTGAACGGGTAAAAATTACCATTAGTGGCATCTATTAAATCTTCATACGATTCTTTCAGCAGAAACACTTTTACATCGAAGTTGGTTACCTGATCGGCAGTGGTTCCGGTAGTACTGGCCGAATTGGCAATTTCGGTTACAATTCCTTTAAATTTGCGATTCAGGTATGCATCAACCTCTACCAGCGCTGTATCGTTTTTAGCCACTTTCACAATATCGTTTTCGTTTACTTCAACCTGAACTTCCATTTTTTCCAGGTCGGCAACTACCATCATTTCGGTTCCAACCATCATACTTGTTCCCACTACGCGTTCACCTTTCTCAACATTCAGTGCAGAAATGGTTCCTGAAATGGGTGCATAAATTTTTGTTTTTGTTAGCTGCTCTTCGGCTTCCGAAACCGTTGCTTCGGCACTTTTTACCGAATATTCGGCAGCCCTTACTTCTGCCTGTGCAACTTTATACGATGCCTCGGCTGTTTCGAATTCAGATACCGGAATAGTGCCTTTTTCGTATAACTGCCTTGCTCTTTTATACGACAGCTCCCGTTCAATAAGTTGGGCTTCAGCCTGTGCCAGCCTTGCTTTCGACGAATTTAAGGTCGCCTCTGCCCTGTTTAGCGCCGAAACATACATTTCGGGTTTAATAATACACAAAGGATCACCTTTTATCACTTCATCTCCTTCCTCAACATAAAGCTCAATAATCTCTCCCGAAACATCGGGGCTGATTTTGACTTCTGTCTCTGGCTGTATTTTTCCATTGGCATTTACAAACTCTGTAATCGTCTCGCTTTTAACCTCATCGACAGCAACGCTAATGGTAAAGTCGCTGCCAAACCAACCGGCCTTTTTACCAACAACCAGTAAAATAATGGCAACTACAACAACTCCAATGGCGTAAGGCAGTATCTTTTTCTGAGTCATTTTAAATTCGTTTTTTTATAGGTAAAGAATATTCCACTAAAATTACAATAAAATGTTAATCTGCAATAAATATATTTAATCCTTTTAAAGTTTATGGTTTTACTAGTAAACGAGCAGTTTTTCTGCTGTTTTGCTGAAGGTAAATTCTTTTGTTGTTTATTGTTTTTTGAATAGCCTCATCGTTAAAATGACGAATGGTGTGCAAGGTCAGTCCAGTATTATATCTTGCCAGATAATTCTCCGAAAGTGTCTGGAGAATTGGATCAATCTCCGTTTCGGGGAAATCAACCACAAGATTAAAGTCGATTGCCGATTGTTGTATCAGGTTTATTTTGAAACGATATTTATGAAGCAGGTTAATAATTTTGTTTATGTCGTCGATGCTTATAAACGAAAAATCTTTAGGGGAAATGGTAATCAAAACCTGGTTTTCTTTTATAATAAACACCGGTTGAAGCTCCAGTTTATGGTCGACTTTATGTATTACCGAACCACCATTATCAGGGGCAACAAACGATTTTACAAAAAGAGGAATATCTTTATTATGTAGCGGTTTCATTGTTTTCGGGTGAATAACCTGTGCCCCCGAATACGACATTTCAATGGCTTCGCGATACGAAAGTTCATCAATTTTTACAGCTCCTTCCATTTTTTTTGGGTCGGCATTCAACACACCGGGCACATCTTTCCAAATCGAAACATTTTCGGCGTTTAGCACATTCCCTATAATTGCTGCTGTAAAGTCGGAACCTTCGCGGCCAAGGGTTGTGGTCAGGTTCGACAAAGTTGCCCCGATAAACCCCTGGGAGATATAAAGATTTTGATTCTCAAAATTAAAAACCTTTCGGCACAATTTTTCAGTCCACTCCCACTCTACCGAAGCGTCGCGATAAACATCGTTGGTAATTAAACAGGACCTGATGTCAATCCATTGATTTTTTACCGATACAGAATTTAAATACTCGCTAATTATTTGTGTGGAAACCATTTCTCCATAACTCACTACCTGGTCGTATTCGAAATTGAAATCGTGCGACGGAACAGAATTCAGCTTCTTCTCTAAACCTGAGTACAAATTAAGAACAGGTTGCGGAATGTTACCGGTACCAAACAGATCGTTGCATATTTCGTTATGAAAACCGGTAAACTGTTTGTAAATATTCCACATGGGTTCATCCTTATCGAAATAGGCTTTAACCAGCAATTCCATAAGGTTAGTGGTTTTCCCCATGGCCGAAATAACCACCACCAGGTTATCGGTAAGTTGTTTTAAAATACTTGCAACATTACGTACTGCCCCGGCACTCTTTACCGATGCACCTCCGAATTTAAAAACTCTCATTCGATACTAAATATTTAAAAAATTTACGCTTCATATAATAACCTGACAAATATACACTCTTATTCTTCAAATTATCCGCTGAAAACTGCTGGTTAAGGAAAGTATTCATCTAAAATTTGTATATTTAAAAAGTACTTACATTTAATAAATGCCGCTTTATTTCATGGACGTCTTTTCAAATAAAAACTAACAATCGTAAAACAACCTTGAATATTATGAAATCTATAATATTAACCTTTTCTCTTATGGTATTTTGTGCTTTCTCACATGCCGAAATTAATACAGAACCTTCATTGAGATTAAACTACAGTGCTATTGATTCTTTATCTGAATTAAGGGTGGAGATTGTGCCAACAGTTTTTTTTAATGCATATTCTCCGGAAATAATGGAACAGTATGAGGCATTGATTGAACTCGCCTATCTTGAGGCTGCCGAAAGATTTGATGATTACCTGATTATAAGTCCCGAATTTCAAATTGAAATTACTTTAACACCCGAGTTAGTAGGCAATCGATCCATATCTTCAATGATGCCTGGTCTTTTACCAGGTGAAGAAAACAAAGAGATTTTCACCATTCACATTAATTCAAACCAGTCAGATGATTTTATTAAAGGATCGTTGTATTATGAATTGTTTAAGGCATATCAGGCTGAGCTTGGACTTAAAAATACAACAGACGAAGAAAAATGGCTACAGCAGGCAACGGCTATGTGGGCAGTAAATTTTGTTGATTCTGAGCTTCAATTTGAAACTTTATTCAATAAATATCTTTATGAAAAGCCGTGCGAAATGGTTGATTTTATGGATGATAATTTACGAAAATCGTGGTACCAACTGTTTTATTACGCAACCGAGATCCTTTCGATGAAATCGTTTGTAAAAGATGTATTAATGAATTATCAAATAACAAACGATTTAGATGAAGCATTTAACGTATCAGCTACTAAAGTTCAATTATTTGAATTATTTGGTGAGTTAGGTCAGGTAATAGCCGTTGATCCGTATGACAACACGCTCATCTTACAGGATATGAGCAATATTGACGAATCTGAATTTATTATAACTGACGATCAAATAATAGAAGAAGAAAACATTGTTGAATCCAGTAACGGAGAATGGGAAACCGTAGATCTTGCTTCGTTTGGCTATGAGTCGAGAATTATTGAACTGGAAGGTTCTGAAGGAAATAAAATTGAAATACTTAATAACCTGGAAAGTGATTTTGAAAACCAGACTGCTATGAGTGTAATGGTTTTTGAGGATGACCAATGGAAAAATGAATTGGGCCCGAATAAACTTGAGCCTCTTGCTGTTCTGGACTTAAAAACAAGGGACATTGAGAAAATATATTTACTTTTTTATTCATTCGCTATGAATGAAGCAAAAACTCATGATTACAATGTTTCCATTAACAAACAAATAGATGCAAAAGGAACTATTAATTGCCAGGTTACAAAAAGCTGGCTTAAAATAGATGGTGAACCCGAACGGGTTAAAGACTACGAATATACCATCACTGAAAATATAAAGCTATATCAACAAGCACAAAGTGAAGATGAACTGCAAACGCAATCTCTGGTGATTGGTGAAGTTTACTACGTTGATAAAATGTCCATCGAATACATTAGCGACGAGTCTGTTAAGTATGATGATGGAGAATCGGTGGTTAAAACTTCAGCCGGACAATTTAACTATAATAACGGAGATGCCGGAATGGATCTTTTAGGAGGTAATCCAATGACAGATATGTTAAGTGAGACATCTTCTGAAAATTCATCAGAAACACCGGGTGGAGGTATGGAAGGAATGATGGGGGCTATTGGTTCCTTATTAGGTGGTGGAGAAGAAGATGGGGCAGAAGGCGAACCAAGTATGAATGATATTTTAAAACTATTCTCTCCGGGGAAAACAGAAGAAAATAGTGGCGAAGGTGGAGGAGAAGGTGATCCAAGTAATGGTATGAATGACATTTTAAACCTATTCTCTTCGGGAGGGACAGAAGGAGGTAGCGACGAAATTGAAGGATTAGAGGGATTTGACATGTCAGAAGCCGCAGGAATACTGTCACCCACAAATCAATTAAACAGGATAAAAATTGACTTTAATGGACACTCATTTCATATATATCCGACTGTACCGCCCAATATTTCTTCCGATGAATGGATTTCAACTAAAACAGTAACAACTTATTTTGATGCGTATGGAGATAAAAAAACATCTACATCTACTACCATGGGATATCCACATCAGAATGAATTTTTCCCAACCTGGCTTCATAATGCTTTCTACGACGAAGATGAAGCTCATGAACAAATGGATGAACTTCCTAAAACTCAGGAAGAATTTGCATCTCAATTTCAGGATATGCAATCAATCACTAGTCAGATTGGCACTTTAAATGAAAACTTCGATGAATTAAACCTCTTTAAATTATTAAATAAGGGAACAATAAATTTTGAAAGTAGCGAGATAGATTCTGACAATGAAGGCCGTCATGAACAAGAAGTTATATTTGAAGACAATGAAATAATAGCCCATATAACTGCCAATTACGTAGACGAAAATGCAACAGAATACGAAATACATATAACTATTGAGTATGTTTTTGAGTAAATCATTCAATTCTAAATAAAAAATCTACTCCCAGGTTTCAATATTTCGCTCTGCTTCGGGCAATATTTCAATCGGGGTATTGCTTAATACAGCTAAGAAGTTGTCCTCGTAAAAAAATCACTATTTTAGTCGCCTTCAAAAAAACAGCTTTTAAAATGAAAAAATTACTTCTCCTGAGTCTTGTACTGATCTCAGTTACCGGCTTCTCACAAATTCAGAAAAACAATAAAAGTCAGCTCACTATTGAAAAAATTATGCAGAACCCAGACAAATGGATTGGTACTTCGCCAACCGGTATTTTTTGGGACGAAAAAGGTGAGAATATTTACTTCAACTGGAATCCTGAGACCGATACACTTTCTTCACTCTATTCTTATTCGCTGAAGAATAAGAAGACAGTAAAAGTTCCGACAGATGAAAAAATAAAATTGCCCGGCAGATACGGGAATTACGATAAAGACAAAACACAAAAAGTTTATACAAAAAATGGAAATATTTTTCTGTTAGATATTAAAAATGGCTTTGAAAAACAGTTGACCGACTGGCTCGACAGAGTTTCATCGCCACAGTTTGTTTTAAACGATACCGAGATTTCATTTATAAAAGACAATAACCTTTTTGCCATCAATCCTGAAACCGGATTGATTCGGCAAATCACCAATTTTGTTTCGGGGAACGAGCGCCCTGAAACGAAAAGTAAAAGCTCGGCTAAATGGCTGGAAGAGCAACAAAAAGATTTGTTTGTGGTATTAAACGAACGCGAAGCAAAAAACAAAGCTCGTGAAAATCAACGCGAAAGAGAGAAAGTTGAGCAGCCGGTAAAAATTTACACAGGCAAAAAACGGATGAATGATATTTCGCTGAGCCCGACCGGTAATTATGTAATTTATTCTACCTACCAAAGAGCCCAGGGAGCCAAATCAACTTCGGTAACACACCACGTAACCGAGTCGGGTTATACCGAAGAAAGGAAGGCCCGCGTTAAAGTTGGCAGTGAGCAGGGCAAAGTGGAAATGGGCATTTTCGATGTTAAAAACAATAAAACTGTTAAAATAAATACGTCATCAATCCCGGGGTTAAAAGATTTACCCGATTATTTAAACGATTACCCGGAACGAATGCCACCAAAAGACAGCTCTGAAATTAAAAACCGCCAGTTGAACCTGCTTGGCCCTGTTTGGAACGAAACAGAAGATTTGGCTGTAATTGTTGCCCTTTCTGATGATAATAAGGACCGCTGGATATTGCTTCTCAATCCATCTACAGGAGATCTGGAACTGCTCGACCGCCAGCGCGACGAAGCATGGATTGGAGGCCCCGGTATTGGCGGCTGGGGATTTTCGACCGGGAACATGGGTTGGATGCCCGATGCGAAATCAATCTGGTTTCATTCTGAGGTATCGGGCTACTCACATTTATACGTCGTTAATATTGAGACCAAAAAGAGAACAGCACTTACCAAAGGCGAGTTTGAAGTCTCGGAAGCATTTATCTCGAAAGATAAAAAACATTTCTGTTTAACGGCCAATAAAATCCACCCGGGAGTAAAGCACTTTTACCGGATGCCAGTTTGGGGAGGCGAGTTGGTGCAGGTTACATCAATAGAAGGGAACAATGACGTTACACTGTCGCCCGACGAAAAATACCTGGCCATTCGTTATTCGTTTGCCAACAAACCATGGGAGCTGTATCTGCAGGAAAACAAACCGGAAGCGCAAGCTGAACAAATAACTCATTCAAACACTCCTGAATTTGAGAAATACAACTGGCGAGTACCTGAATTTGTAACTTTTACTGCCGGCGACGGAGCAACTGTTCATGCACGGTTGTACCGCCCCGAATCGCATGAACAACAAAGCCCGGCTGTAATTTTTGTGCATGGTGCGGGTTACCTGCAAAATGCGCACAAATGGTGGAGCAGCTATTTCCGCGAATATCAATTTCATAATTTTCTGGTTGATAACGGCTACACCGTTCTCGACATTGATTACCGCGCCAGTGCAGGCTACGGCCACGATTGGCGTACCGGGATTTACAGACACATGGGAGGAAAAGACCTTTCGGATAATGTGGACGGTGCAAAATTCCTGGTTAAGAAATACGATGTTTCTCCTGAACGAATTGGAATTTACGGTGGTTCGTACGGTGGTTTTATTACCCTGATGGCCTTGTTTAACCACCCTGATGTTTTTGCTGCCGGTGCCGCGCTTCGTTCTGTAACTGACTGGGCACATTATAACCAAGGTTACACATCCAATATTTTAAATACACCCGTTGAAGACAGCATTGCCTACGTGCGCAGTTCGCCCATCTATTTTGCCGAAGGTTTGGAAGGAGCGTTGCTGATGTGCCACGGCATGGTGGACGACAACGTACAATTTCAGGATATTGTACGGCTCACCCAACGCCTGATTGAGCTTGGGAAAGAGAACTGGGAGCTGGCCGTTTACCCGGTTGAGCCACACGGGTTTCGCGAATCCAGCAGCTGGACAGATGAATACAAACGTATTTTTAAATTGTTTGAGGAGAATTTAAAGAGACAGTTGACGGAGGCCGGAAGATTGCAGAATGTCGATTAACGAATGAAAAACTAACAGCAGGTGCACAAAGCCGCGAAGTTCTTTTCTCTCATGGCCTCACGGTCTCACAGTCTCAAATATCGATTAACGAACCTGCCCGACCATGTTGTTCAGACGGGCTTCGACTTGCATTTATTAACAGAACAGATTAAAATCAGATAATGCTACTTTGAAAAAAATATTAAAACTGTATCTTTACAGAACCATTAAATCTGTTACAATTGTGAAATCAAAATTCTTCTGGATTATTGTAGTAATAATCCTATGCTCCGGGTCCATACTATTTGGTATTGAAACACATCTTGGCTATACACGTAAAAATCCGCCGCCTTCGGGGTACTGGTATTCGAATGTGCCCGGCTGTTACAATCCATGGACCGACGATATCCAAAAATCCTTGCTGTCGTTTCCCGCATCGAACGAGGAGATTACGGAGAAGAAAAATATTCAGATGCTGCCGGAAGGTTGGCTTCCGGGCGATAGATGGAGTAAGGATACCTATCCGGCAGGGTCGTGGGAGTTTGTAGACCTGGGAACCCTAAATCAAAAATTAACCGGCAATAACTGGGTTCATGGCAACGATCATATCTACCCTGAAAACACATGGGTACAGCAATTTACCGGCGCAGGCGTCTTCAGTTACGTGCGCTCAAACGAAGATCAATACAGGTTCAATGACTTGGCTGGGTATCGCGGCATCGCCATTGAAGTATCCAACCTGGGCGACACCTATATTGTCCTCTCAAGCAAAATGAATTCATGGTGGGACACTAAAGATGCAACTGCGCTAATCGGGCTGGAACCTGGTGAAACGGACATCATATATCATCCATTCCTGCGCGATGAGAGTCATGTTGCTCCAGAAATACAGGCATACTTCGGTGTTAC
>JBDLJS010000111.1:0-12076 GCA_039714235.1 Bacteroidota bacterium
GAAGTGAGATTCTTGATTTTCTCTTCTCTCCTAAATTGGGGATTGGTTTTCAACATTTAAAGGTTGAAATAGGATCGGGAATGAACTCTACCTGTGGTGCGGAACCTTCACATGCAATAACTCTCGAAGAATTGGACAATCCCGTCCCCCGAGGGTATGAGTTTTGGCTGGCAGCTGAAGCGAAGAAAAGGAACCCGGATATTATTCTGGATGCCCTTCCCTGGGGAACACCTTACTGGACCGGTGATTTTACAACTCAGGAAGCAGCCGACTGGGTAATCGCTTTCCTGGATGTGGCCAAAAAATATTACGGGCTGGAATTTGACTATGTTGGGGGCTGCCAAAACGAACAATCAATGATAACACATAAAGAAAAGGAAAAAAGGCATCCTAATTCGGAGAAGGTACGAAAGTTCGTAACAGACTATTTAAGGCCAACCTTAGACAGGCGTGGATACAAGGATGTTCAAATTGTAACTTCAGACTTTTACAATGGTCATATTCCGGAGAAGTATGCATGGAGTGTGATGAAAGATGTTTTAAACTATCCTGAATTTGCTGACGCAGTTGATGTAGTTGGATATCACTATCCTGTTGGATACATGCACAGGTACAGGGATGACCGCCCTTTACCCGAGGGATTTATTGAGACCGGCAAACGATTCTGGGCCAGCGAAGATTACAGTAATAATGGTGGTGAATTTGAAAAAGGTTGGAATTATGTTCGTAAAATTATTCGTGAGTACAACGAATTACGCATCACAAAATCAATAGCCTGGGCGCCGTTTACATCATTGCCATCCGGTTTCTTCTGGAATAATGTGGGTTTTATTGATGCATCGGAACCATGGAGCGGCTATTACGAAATCTGGCCGGTTTTATGGTGTGTGGCGCACGTAACGCAATTTGCCGAGCCTGGCTGGCAGTTTATGGATGCTTCACAGGGGAGGATTGAAAAAGATTCACCTGGTGGTGTTTATGCTGCACTTAAATCACCCAATGGCAAAGACTGGAGCTTAATCGCTGTCACCGAAAATTCAACTACCTTAAATATGGAAATTGATTCGGAATTGTCAGGAAAAATGATACAGGTTTGGAAGTCGGACAACACAGAACAGTTTATAAAGGTTGAAAGTATAAAACCGGTTAATGGTAAAATTGAATTGGAACTTGATGGCAAATCAATTTATTCGTTAACAACCACAACAGGGCAAATTAAAGGCCAACCATTGCACGTAATTCCTGAAGAGAAACCGGCAGGTTTATGGAAAGATGATTTTCAATCGTATAAAAAATACGATAAACCCAAATATTGGGTTGACCAGGAAGGGACTTTTGAAATAATTCCTTTTAAAGGGGAAAATGTATTAAAGCAACAGATTCCACAAGTAGGCTGTGCCTGGCATCGTGGCACTTACGGTAGTTGTGTGTCGTATTTTGGCGGTACAAACCAAGTGCGTACAATGCATATTAACTCAGCGGTTAAAGTTCCGGACGGATATGCAGAGATTGGTGCTGCGGCGCATAAAGATTTGTATTTCAGATTGCAAATTCATAAAAATGGAATTTGGAAACTACTGGCAAAAAATAATGTAATAAAGGAAGGAACTATTGATGCTTTTAAGGCTGAAAAATGGCAAACAGTGTCGTTTAGTTTTGATAGTTCTGAAAAGGAATTTCCGGAGTTAAAATGTATTATAAATGACAAAGTGGTTTTCTCAGGGGATTCTCCTGAAAAACACACAGTCGGCGTTGTTCCCTTTATTGGTACAAGTTATTCTCCCAACATGTTTAAATGGGTGGAAATCAATCCTGTAAAGTAGCAATAGACCTGAATATTATTTAATAAGATTGAATTTAAAAAGTTAAAACTATGATGAAGTTATATTTCGCCTGGGTTCCATTTTTGAGTATTATGCTTTTTTCATGTGACGGTAATCCATCACAACAATCAATAAAAGAATCAAATCAACGTCCCAATATTATTTTGATGGTAGCTGATGATATGGGTTATGGTGAGATTTCAAGTTATGGTGGTAGTGAGATTTTGACACCTCACCTTACCAAACTGGCAAGATCAGGGATGCAGTTTACACAGTTTTACTCGGCGGGATCGGTTTGTACGCCAACCAGGATATCTATATTAACAGGACGCTATCCCCATCGTTTCGGTATGAACAATACTATATTCGGCGATAACGGTGGCTGTTTACCGGATAGCTCTTCATTAACCATAGCAGAAATTCTGCAAAAGGAGGGTTACTCTACAGCACATATGGGGAAATGGCACCTGGGTGGTGTCCGCGGTATTGATTTAACCGACCGTAACAACATGCATCCGGACGCAGACCCGGGACCCCACGAACATGGTTTCGATTATTACCAGTGCCAGGTGGAAGACAGGGGGAGGCGTAGTGAACTGATAGGTCAGAAATTACTTTACAGGAAAGGCGGGACTGTTTTGGCACGAAATGACCAAAAAGTATCAGATACAGATCCTTACTTTAACAAGCATTGGACCGATTGTAATGGAGATTTTGCTATTGACATGATCAATAAACTGCACACGAAAAATAAACCATTTTTTCTGAATGTTTGGTGGTATGTTCCGCATACTCCCATTGAGCCTGCTCCTGAACCATACTATTCAAGGGCAAAAGAAGATACTAAAACATATCAGCGTCCCATGCCAGACAAGTCCCGGCACAATGCAACAGATTACAATCTGTCTTACAGTTCAATGATATCGCATTTAGATCATAAAGTGGGACTTATTGTACAAAGATTAGAAGAACTTGGCATCAGGGATAATACGGTAATCATTTTTACATCTGATAATGGAGGCGCCTGGGGAGCGTTTAATGGGGGATTGTTAGGAGGAAAGGCATGTTATTACGAAGGGGGGATTCGCGTGCCCGGATTTGTCTCATGGCCCGATAAAATAAAATCAAATATCACAACGGATTTTATTGGACACTCTAATGATATTTTACCAACAATTTGCAGTATGGCAGGGGTAAGTATACCTGCATCCACAAAGATTGATGGTATTGACCTGCTTCCGGTACTACTAAAAAACGAAGTATTGCCAGAAAGAGAAGCCTTATTCTGGGTGTCTGACAGAAGGGGTAAGACTCAACGATACATACAGCCTCCCCTGGCTATCACCCATGTGGTACGAGAAAACAAATGGAAACTGGCGTGTTATCAAAATGAACCTGTTGCATTATTTGATTTGGATAATGACCCGGTAGAAGAAAAGAATTTAATTGACTTGCCTGAACACAAAGACCGTATCAGTCGGCTGCATAGTAAATTACTTGAGCACCTGGCAGAGCCTTCATTACCACGCCCTAAACCGGACAATAGAGAAACTCCTTATATTATAAATTAAGTTTCATTTTCAGTTAGAGGAAGTTAAACAACACAGATTTATAAATGAAAAACTAAAAGCCAAAATAATTAGAGCAAAAAGCATTATGTTATGGATAAAAAAGTAATACTTACGTTTTTAATATTGTATGGTTTATTTAATAATTTCTGTACTTTTTCTGGACAGGAACGCGATGTCATAAATTTTAGCCTTGGTTGGCAATTTATGAGGGTGGCTGATTCGATAACAGAACTACCCGACCTAAATAATCCGGTATGGTCAGATGTTGATGGCATTTCTTTTTTGCCTAAACTGTTAATCCAACCACAAAAGGAACATGAATACCTTGTATGGGAATATTTTAGCTACAATTATACCTGGAAACCCGGGTCAGAAGGTTCGAGGAATCAGCTGGGAAGTCAGGCTGTACGCAAAGGTGAATGGAAGGGAGTTAGAAAAGGGCTGAAAAAAACACCCGAAGCACCAGTTGAACTTTACGACCTTTCGAAAGATATTGGCGAACAAAATAACTTGCAGAGAAATATCCGGATATTGTGAAAGAGATTGAGAAAATACTGGAAGATGAACATTCTGATACTGAATTCTTTAAAAAATAAATCATGCGTCAAATTTTAATCATATTAATTCTGGTTGTTCTGGGGATTGCATGCTCAAAAACCGATACAACCGAACAGGTTTTTTATGTAAATAATATAACCGGTAGCGATTCAAACGACGGGCTTTCTCCCGGTTCGGCCTGGAAAAGCCTCGAAAAGGCAAGCAATAATATTTACACAAAGGGTGAGCAACTATTACTTTGTAAAGGGTGTACTTTTATAGGTAAACTTGAGCTAAAAGCAGAAGGAAGTAAAGAGAAACCTGTTATTGTTTCGTCATACGATTCTGACAACCCGGATGCAGCGCTGCCGGTTATTGATGCAAGCGGGTTTATTGCCGGAATACATATTAAAAACAGCCACAATATTGAGGTCAGTAACATTGAAATAACTGCCGATGCAGGTACACCGGTTGATGAAAAAGCTAAAACAGTACGTTATGGTGTGCTAATTGAGGCTGACCAGCCCGGAATCCAGCCAAACATTACACTTGTCAATTTGAATATTCATGACATTTTTGCAACAGAAGGTGTCAAAAAAGATGGGCAGAATCTAACATCTAACCTTGGATATGGGATATCTGTTGCTATGAAAAACAAAAACGCCCGTATCAGGAAGCTTAAAATTGAAGATTGTTCAATTGAAAAAACCGGGCATACAGGAATCCGTATTTCAGGGTTTGGGAACAATACCGGCTCAACATATCTCGAAGACGTGACAATCGTTAACAACAGGCTTTCACATATTGGCGGCCCCGGCATGGTGCCAGCACGCTGCGAAAATGTTGTGGTGAGGGGTAATGTGGTCGACCATTCAGGATCTTCAATCGACCCTCGCATGCATGCCCGGGGTAGTGGAATCTGGCCCTGGACCTGCAATAACGTGCTTATTGAAAAGAACAAGTTTATGCATGCCCGGGGCAAAGCCGACTCGTGCGGTGCCCATATCGATTTTAACTGCAATAATGTAGTGGTTCAATATAACCTGAGTATGGATAATGCAGGCGGATTTGTAGAAATACTCGGGAATGACCATAACTGCTGCTACAGGTACAACATCAGCATTAACGATGGCTTCAGGGAGAAAGGGGAGAACGGCGCCCACCAGGAGGGGAAAGTGCTTTGGACCAGTGGGTACGTGGGTAGCGGTAATAAAAAACACGGCCCTTACAATTCTTATATTTATAACAATACCGTATTTGTAAAAGAAGATATACGTTCCTGTTTCTCATTTACCCGCACAACCGAGGGAATCCTAATTGCAAACAATATCTTTTACATTATGGGAGAAACAGCTGATGTGTCGGGCGATCAGGATACACAGGTGGAGGACAATAGCCTGATGATTAAAAATGCTATTTTCAAAAATAATTTGTTTCAAAAAACTGACATTCTTCCCAGTTCACTTATAATTAAAGACACAGAACCATTAACAGGAGATCCGATGTTTGCAAGTGCAGGAGGTACTGCGCCTGAAGATTATATCCCAGGCGATGTAGAACTGATAAAAGACAAAGGAATAAAGATTAAGAAATTACCGGGCGACGAAATCGGGTTAACAATTGGGCTGGAAGTTGAAGCCGATTATTTTGGTAATCCAATTACTGGTTTGCCTGATTTGGGTGCAATCGAACTAAAATAAAAATATTTAAAGTTATGCGAAACCTGATAATATTATTTTTTGCAGCTGTTTTATTTTCCTGCACAAACAAGAATATTTATTACATCGATGCTGAAAACGGGAACGATTCCAACTCCGGCCATTCGCCAAAATCGGCATGGGCAAGCCTCGAGAAAGTAAATCAAACCGAATTTCAACCAGGCGATAAAATCCTGTTTAAAACCGGATGTTCGTGGAAAGGGCAACTCGAACCCAAAGGAAGCGGAACGGCAGGAGCGCCAATCCAAATCAATAAATACGGCGAAGGCAAAAATCCGGCAATCCACGGGCAGGGAGAAAAATTGCACACCCTTCTTCTTCGCAATGTTGAATATTGGGAAGTCAGAAACCTGGAAGTTACCAATAAAGGAGAAGATAGTGCTGCCCGGAGAAGGGGAGTTATTATTATGGCTGAGGACTTTGGCGACTGTCACCATATTGTTCTCGACAGCCTCGAAATTCACCACGTAAACGGCAGCCTGGTAAAAAAGCAGGGAGCCGGAAGCGCAATAATCTGGCAAAACAAAGGCGACTCGGTTAAAACCCGGTTTATCGATTTGCAAATTACAAACTGCCATTTGCACCATTGCGAACGAAACGGTATAAACTCAAGAGGATATACCAACCGGGGAAATTGGCATCCCAGTTTAGGGGTAATCATTCGTAATAACCTGCTGGAACAAATACCCGGTGATGGCATTGTTCCGTTAGGGACTGACGGTGCAATTATTGAGCACAATATTATGCGCGACTGCCCCGATGTACTGTCGCACGAAGAGGCAGCAGCCGGAATCTGGCCCTGGAGCGCCGACAACACTGTTATTCAGTTTAACGAAGTTTCGGGACACAAAGCGAAATGGGACGGGCAGGCATTCGACTCCGACTGGAACTGCCAAAACACCCTAATTCAATACAACTACAGCCACGATAACTATGGCGGTTTCCTTCTGGTTTGTAATAACGGCAGTAACATTGGTTCCAATGGAAATATTGGGACAACAAATACAATAGTCCGTTACAATGTAAGCATCAACGATGGAATACGGCCCTACGAAACCAAACGACGTAGCTGGTTTGCCCCAACTATACATATTACCGGGCCGGTTGAACACACAAAAATTTACAATAACGTTTTTATTATTCCCGAAAAACATTCAGGAAAAATTGACAGAACAATTGTAGAGATGGATAATTGGGGAGGGCCGTGGCCGGTAAATACATTTTTTGCAAACAATGTTTTTTATGTGTATGAAAATGCAGATTTTGCTTTCGAAGGAGATAAGGATACAAAATTTACAAACAACTGCTTTTATGGGAAATTTGAACACCTGCCAAACGACCTGGGGGCGATATTTGAAAATTCACAGTTTGTAAATGTGTCAGCCCGCGGTGATGGTTTTGAAATACTTAAAAACTTTATGCAGAAGAAGTCGTCAACTTTAAAAGATAAAGGTGTAATAATCGACAATAACGGAGGTAAAGACTTGTTTGGAAATCCTTTGGAAGGGAAACCCGATATTGGTGTTCATGAATTTTAATTACAATGATTTTATATGAAAACTAAACTAACTCTGATACTGATTATTTTTTTTCTGAATTCCTGCTCTTTTTCAAAAACTAAAGAACAAGAAAAACCCAATGTTATATTTATAATGCTCGACGATTTTGGGTATTCTCAAATTGCTTACAACAGTGAAGAAATTACAGAAAAGGATTACGATCCGTTGTTTTTAAAATACTCACTCGAGAATGGAGATTATTCACCGGATAAGGCATTGGAGTTTTCACGCAGGGCAACACCCACACTTTCAAGATTAGCGAAAGAGGGAATAATATTTAACAATGCCTTTACATCTTCAAATTTATGTGCACCATCGCGAATTGGAATTGCAACTGGCATCCAGCAAAATCGTTGGGGTATATACAGGAATATTGATTGTGAAGCGCATGGTCCAAAACCGGGAAGTCTTTTGGTTAACAAACTTCACGATGCAGGATATACAACTGCACATATTGGTAAATGGCATATTGGCAGGCGCGACAAAAGTATGATTCCGGAATATATGAAAAAACACGGGATTAAAGACTCGGCAGGTATTTATCCATCAATTAATAAATTTCCAAAAGTACGAAAAGACCTTAATGAAAACGGTTACATGGGATCATGTGTGCCTGAACATCACGCATTAAATAATGGCTTTGATTATTATTATGGATATAATACATGGGAAAGCCCTTTTTATTATGCAACCAATATATGGAATGGATTTGAGCATGCCGGTAAAAACCCAAAATATAACACCGATTTGTTTACTGATTTGGCCCTGAAGTTTATCGATAAAAGCATAGAAAAAAAACAGCCATTTTATGTACAATTACATTTTCATGCCGTACATGCACCTCTCGAACCCAAAGCACCCGATAATTATTACAAGAGATTTAATTCAGAATCGTATATACTGAACAACTTTTATGCACATGTTTTTGCCGTTGATGAAAATGTAAGGAGACTGGAGAATTACTTAAAAGAAAAGGGCATTGAAGAAAATACCATTATTGTTTTTACCTCAGATAATGGTGGTTCCATAGGGAGGCGATCGACCATGCCGGGGAATGCCCCTTATAGAGGACACAAGGGAATGTATTTGTTAGGTGGCATTAAGGTCCCGCTTTTTTTCTATTGGCCCGGTGGAGTTTCAAATCCTGAAAAGAATAATCAACTGGTATCAGCAATCGATATTTTACCAACAGTTTTAGAAGCTGCAGGAATTAATCCTCCTGAAAATATTGATGGGAAAAGCCTGCTTCCTTATTTGCATGGAGCTTCAGACGAACCGGTTCACGAGCATTTGATTTGGTCAGGTATACATGCCCGTACCTGGGGTTTTATGCAGCAAAACAATATTTTTCCGGAAGGACCTTCACGCAATCAGGCTCCTTATGCCTGGGTTGTAATAAAAAACAATTATGCTTTACGATTCATTTCCGAAACAAAGAAAGGACTATATAAAGATGAAATAGAAGGTAAACGTGCATTTTACGAAATGTATAATTTTCTTGAAGACCCGGGGGAAAAAGATAATCTTATTGATAAAAAACCGGAACTTTATGAAAAGTTGAAATCGATATGGGAAACCGAAGCTAAAGAGTTTCTGCCACCGGTAAAAATCGGGGAGGATAAATGGGAACAAATTATGCCTTCGGGTAATAAGTATCTGGTAGAATAAATAATCAACCATTATCATAAATTCAAAAAAATAAAATTATTACTATGTCTAAATCAGCGTATCAAAAAAGAATAGGGTTTATTATTCTTTTTGTATTGCTTGCCAGTGGAAATATTTTTGCACAGGTAAATATGTATGAAGAATCGTGGACATTACCAACTTATAAAGTGGAACCGGCAGAAAAGGCTCCTATGTTTTTTACGGGGGAGAGTTTTCAGGGAGCGCGAAAAGTAATTTATCCATATGCCTTAAACGATGTAATTTCAATAGAAAAAGAAGATCAGGACTGGAAAGCATTACTGCTTGAAAATGAGTATATAAAATTATGCATCACCCCGGAAATTGGAGGAAAACTATATTATGCAACTGATAAAACCAACAATTATAATTTCATATATAAAAACAATGAGGTAAAACCCTCGAATATTGGAATGACAGGTGCCTGGGTATCTGGTGGAATTGAATGGTGTGTTTTACACCATCACCGGGCATCTACAATGCTTTCAATGGATTACAGCGTCGCAGAGAATGAGGATGGAAGCAAAACAATATTTATTGGCGAAACCGAACCTCGACACAGAATGAGGTGGACAGTTGGAGTTACGGTTCGTCCGGGCAAATCGTATTTTGAAGCCCAATTCTCGATTTACAATCCAACACCTTACACCAATACATTTTTATATTGGGCCAATGTAGCTGCTCATACCAACGAAAACTATCAGACCATATTCCCACCCAGTGTAGAGTTTGCAACTTTCCACTCAAAAAACGAATTTACCCACTGGCCTATTTCCTCCGAGGTTTACAGGGGGCAGGATTTTACTGAAGGTGTTGATATTAGCTGGTGGAAGAATGTGAAAAAATCGGCATCCTTTTTTGCGCACGATTTAAAAGAGGATTTTATGGGAGGCTACGATCATGGAACAAACAGTGGTACGGTTCATATTGGAGATCATAACATTGTTAAAGGAGCTAAACTTTGGGAATGGGGATCGGGCCCTCGTGGTCAGGCAACCGAAGGAAGGTTAACTGAAACCAGCGGCCCTTATGTGGAAATAATGGTAGGAGCTTTCTCCGATAATCAACCCGATTACACATGGATAAGGCCTTACGAGGTTAAAACCTGGAAACAGTACTGGTACCCGGTAAAAGATATTGAGGGATTCAAAAATGCCAATCTTAATGCAGCAGTCAACCTCGAACAACGGGAAGATAATAAAGTGTTCGTTGGTTATCATTCAACCCAAAAAGTAAATAAGGCACGCATTATTCTTAAGAATGGGGATGAAATAATTTTACAAAAAGAATTAGATATTTCACCCGGGAAAGCTTTTACAGAATTAGTTGAAATGGAGGGCACTTATAATTTTACTGAACTCTACACCGAAATGACTGACACAGAAACCAATGAAGTGCTTATTTCATATCAACCAATTGAGAGAGAAAGAAAGGAGAAGCTACCCGAAGTTGTTGACAGGCCTCCACTGCCTGAAGAGATTTCAACCGTTGAAGAGTTGTATCTGACGGGTAGCCGGTTGGAGCAGTTTTATAAACCGTCGATGAAATATTACGAAGAAGTGCTTGAACGCGATCCCAATAATGTTAGTACTAATATAGCTGTTGGAAACCAGTATCTTAAAAATGGTGCTTATAAAACTGCAAGAAATTATTTCGCAAAGGCAGTAAAACGTTTAACACACGATTATACCAGGCCTTCCACTGGTGAGGTGTTTTATCTGCAGGGGTTAACACTCAAAGCATTACAACTTTACGATGAAGCTGTTGATACCTTGTACAGGGCAACATGGGACTACGCTTATCATTCGGCAGCCTATTTCGAATTAGCTCAGATTTCATGTATAAAAGGAGATTTTGAAAAAGCACTTCATCAAATAAATGAATCGTTGTCGACTAACACGAAAAACAACCGGGGCATTAGCCTGAAATCATCTGTTCAAAGAAGGATGGGGGATTATAAGGGAGCAATGAAAACTTTGGAAGGTATAATAAAACCCGATCCGCTTAATTTCAGGGCAGGAAATGAAATTTATCTGTCAGCAAAAGAATCGGGCAATAACCAGGACGCTGATAAAGCACTGGCCTTATTAAAAGAGAAAATGCGCGATTTCGACCAGAATTATCTCGAACTGGCTGTTGGCTACATAAATGACGGAATGCTGGCTGAGGCTGAAGATATTCTGCTTCGTTATTATGGCGAGAATCCGATTATATCTTACTACTTGGGATTTGTTCAGGATAAAAAAGGGAATAAGGATAAGGCAAAAGAGCTTTTTGAAACTGCGCAGGGATTATCTGAAGAGTATTGTTTCCCGTATCGCCTGGAAACCGTTAATGTTTTAAAAACAGCTTTGATATATAATAACAAGGATGGAAAAGCATATTATTACCTCGGTAATATTTTGTACAATAAACAACCTGCAGCCGCAATCGAATATTGGGAAAACGCAGTAAAGTATGAGCCTGAGTTAGCGATGGCATACCGAAATTTAGGATGGGGGTATTATCGTCATTATAAAAATTTTGAAAAAGCGATTTCTTTTTATGAAAAGGCAATTTCTTTAGACAGGAGCAATGCCATTGTATTTACCGAGCTCGACAGGTTATACGAATTAAATAATAGTCCGGTTGAAACCAGGTTAAAAGCATTTGAAGGAAATGAAGTTGTTGTTAATAAACGTGATGATGCTTTTATTCGCCAAATAACCGTTTTAACTTTGGCAGGTCAGCCTGATAAGTCGGTAGAATATTTAAAAGATAAAGTATTTAGTTATCGCGAAGGAAATTCAAGAGTACGAGAGGTAATTATTGATGCACAATTATCTTTTGGACTGAAGTATTTAGCTGATAAGAATTATCAAAAAGCATTGGATCATTTTCTAATGGCTCAGATACCCGATGAAGAAGCGGGTAGTGCCAGATCCGGTAACAGGAATATTCAAGTGAATTATTTTATTGGTCAGGCTTACGAGGTTTTAAAAAATAAGGGTAAAGCGAAAGAGTTTTATAAATTGGCAGCTGACGCCGAAACCTCAAAGAAAGCTGGAATAATGAGTTATTACCAGGGCCTAAGTCTTCTGAAGTTAAATAATAAAAAAAGAGCCAAAGAGATTTTTGAAACCTTAATTGAAAATGGAGATAAAATAATCAATAAAAACTCAGAGGATGAAGGTGACTTTTTT
>JBDLJS010000112.1:0-11859 GCA_039714235.1 Bacteroidota bacterium
AATTTGGATTTTCTATAAACATTTGAATCCTCTGGATTCATCCATCTCAGTTGAAAAAGATCTATTTTTGTCTCATATCTAACTACTAATAATCTAAACATCTTACAATATGAAACGACGCACCTTTTTTAAAACCACAGCTTTAAGTGGTTCAATACTTGCAATTCCAGCCATCGCAGCCTGTACCTCTGAAACCCAAAATGAAAATGAAGTTAATTTTACTGATTTTGAGTTTAATGAAATAACCATTGGCGAATTACAGCAAAAAATGGAGGCTGGGGAACTAACAGCCGAAGCTATTTGTGAAAAATATCTGGAACGAATTAAGGCTGTTGACCCGGTTTTGAAATCGGTAATAGAGCTTAATCCGGATGCTCTTAATATTGCCCGTAAAATGGATGAAGAAAGAAAAAGCGGGAAAGTCCGAGGCCCATTGCACGGAATTCCGGTAATGATAAAAGATAATATTGACACTGGAGATAAAATGCAAACCACTGCCGGCTCATTGGCATTGAAAGGGAATGTAGCTGAAAACGATGCATTTATTGTAAAAAAACTGAGGGAAGCCGGAACAGTTTTGTTGGGAAAAACCAACCTCAGCGAGTGGGCAAATTTTCGTTCAACCAATTCATCGAGCGGATGGAGCGGACGGGGAGGACAGGTGCTTAATCCGTTTTGTCTAGATCGAAGTCCGTGTGGCTCCAGCTCGGGGACAGGAGCAGCGGTTTCAGCAAACTTATGTACCATTGGAATAGGAACCGAAACCAACGGTTCGATAGTTTGTCCTTCTGGAGTTAACGGTTTGGTGGGGATAAAACCTACCCTGGGAATGTGGAGCCGAAGAGGAATTATTCCAATTGCGCACAGTCAGGACACTGCAGGGCCCATGGCACGGACAGTTACCGATGCTGCCATTCTGCTTGGAGCACTTGCTGAATTCGATCCAAATGACGCGGTAACTCATTTGGAAAAGGGAGAGATTTTTAAAGATTATACCCGCTTTTTAGATGCCGGTGGTTTGAACGGGAAACGAATAGGGATTGCATCGCAAATGCTTCCTTCAAACAAAAAAGTAAAAGCACTTTTCGATGCTGCTGTTGATGTAATAAAAGCCAAAGGAGCTGAAATTATTAAAGAGGTTGAATTTGAGCACAACAGAAAATGGGGACGGCCATCGTACCAGGTGTTACTGTATGAGTTTAAAGCCGATTTGAATAAATATCTGGCAGAACACCCGAATGCCCCGGCAAAGAGTATGCAGGAAATAATTGATTTTAATAAAAACAATGCCAATGCAGAGATGCCCTGGTTCGACCAGGAGATTTTTGAGCAGGCGCAGGAAAAAGGAGATTTGTCGACAGAGGAATACCTTACGGCTTTAAAAGAATCGAAGAAATATGCAGGAGCAGAAGGGATAGATGCTGTAATGAAAGAGCATAACCTCGATGCCATAATTGCCCAAACCAATGGACCTGCCTGGACAATAGATTGGGTAAACGGCGACCATTTTAGCGGAGGTAGCTCGTCGCCGGCAGCAATCTCCGGTTATCCTAACATTACGGTCCCCATGGGGTTTGTCCACGGATTACCCATCGGAATTTCATTTTTTGGAAATGTCTGGAGCGAACCCAAACTACTGGAAATTGCTTATGCTTTCGAGCATGCAACAAAACACAGGAAGGCTCCCGGTTTTATAAATTCTCTGATGGAGTAAGTTTCTCCGTGTCGCTTAGTGCTTCTTCGGGTAACTCTGTGTAACAGCTGTATCACAAAATTTTTTTGAGCTATCTTTGCACCAAAATACAACTATAATGGAGAGGTTATTCGGAAAAACATTATCTGAACTGCAGAAGTTGGTTTTGGAGCTTGGATTACCAAAATTCACTGCAAAACAAATTGCTGACTGGCTTTACAAAAAGCAAATTTCATCGATTGAAGAAATGACCAACCT
Organism: Bacteroidota bacterium; assembly: GCA_039714235.1. Taxonomy (GTDB): domain Bacteria; phylum Bacteroidota; class Bacteroidia; order Bacteroidales; family Prolixibacteraceae; genus Draconibacterium. The sequence goes on from JBDLJS010000112.1 coordinate 1,952, forward strand.
CTCGAAAAAAGCCAGGGATCTTTTAACGGAAAATTTTGAATTTGGGTTGACAAGTTATACCACCGTTCAGAAAAGTACCGATGGCACAAAAAAATATCTGTTTCCAACCATAGACAATAAGTTTATTGAAACGGCCATGATTCCTGAACGCGACCGAAAAACGGTTTGTGTAAGTTCGCAGGTGGGGTGTAAAATGGGTTGCCTGTTTTGCATGACCGCCAAACAGGGTTTCCAGGGGCAACTTTCAGCCGGAGAAATAATCAACCAGATTAAAAGTATTGATGAGGTAAACGAGATTACCAACATTGTGTACATGGGCATGGGCGAACCATTCGACAACCTTGATGAGGTGATAAAAAGCCTCGAAATTTTAACTTCCGACTGGGGATTTGCCATGAGTCCGCGAAGGATAACGGTTTCAACCATTGGGATTATCCCGGGCATGCTCACCTTTCTCGAAAAATGCGAGGCTCACCTTGCTGTTAGTTTACACACTCCGTTTAACGACGAGCGCCAGAAACTGATGCCGGTTCAGGTGGCTTACCCAGTTGATGAGGTGATTAAAGAAATAAAGAGCTGGGATTTTGGCCGTCAGCGAAGGATTTCGTTCGAATACATTTTATTTGAGGGATTAAACGACTCGGTAGAACATGTTAACGAAATGGCCAGGTTATTAAACGGGCTGAAATGCCGTATTAATCTCATACGGTTTCACCCGGTTCCGGGAACTCCGCTGAAAAGCCCCGATGAAAAAACCATGCAAAGGTTTAAGGATGAGTTAAATAAAAAAGGAATTTTCACTACAGTACGAGCATCACGCGGACAGGATATTTATGCCGCCTGCGGTTTGCTTTCCACAAAAGAGCTTGTTAAAAGTTGAACGTCATTCCCTCGAAAGAGGGACTGTTGAATTTATGAGATTCCCGCCTGCGCGGGAATGATTATTCTTCCTCAATTTGTGTTTGGTCTTTGTAATTTGGCTTTTGTGTTTTGGTGCTTTTACACAAGCATCATCTTATCAATATAAATATCCTGGAAAGAGGCATCACCCTCAAGATTAACGTGTGTGGTTTTATCCAGAATATTTTGTGTGAATTCATCGTTCTCGAACAAAAACATTTTGGCACCAATCAGCGCTGTATTTCCAAGCTTGGTAATTTTTTCCTCGCAAGCCTCAATTAATCCTGTGCGGATAACATTTTTTGCATTAAGAAAACTCCCAAATCCACCGGCGATAAATACATTTTCAATTTCCTTTATTGATATGTTCAGATGATTCAGTAAAATCTGAACTCCTGCAGCAATGGCTGCTTTTGCCAGTTGAAATTCGCGAATATCCTGTTGGGTTAGCGAAACTTTTTTGGTTAGCTGAATTTGCTCTTCGCCCGAGTTTATCTCGCCAAACATCCCGATTTGCTCCTGCTCAATTAAAATGGCCATTATGTCAATCAATCCACTGCCACATATTCCTTTGGCCTTTACATTTCCAATTACGTGGCTTTTCATCTTCCCGTCAACAAAATCAACCGACGAAATTGCGCCTGTTGTTGCCCGCATTCCCTGATGAATTTTTGCCCCTTCGAATGCCGGGCCTGCAGCGGTAGATGCACATACAATTTTATCACGGTTACCCATCACAATTTCTCCGTTTGTTCCCAGGTCGATGAGTACAGAATAAGCTTCTTGTTCAGCCATTTTGGTTGCAGCAATGCCGGCAAGAATGTCGCTGCCTACAAAGCTGCCAATTGAAGAGTGGAACAGAATTTCGGTATTGGCAGGTAAATCCCAGTCTAGGTCGGCTGCCGTAAATTTCTGAACTCCCAACTCAGGCGATTCAAATGGATAAAACGAAAGCGGCTGTACTTCCAAACTACTAAAAATGTGGTGCATGGCCGTATTTCCAACGATGGAAACTTCCGAAATCTTAACCGGGTGTTTTTGCAACATGGATTGAATCATGTCGCCAATGCTTTGCCTTATTAAATCCTGCATTTCCTGCTGTTTCCCATCCAAACAACTTTGAATACGGGCAATAAGGTCGGCACCAAACCTGCCTTGCGGGTTTACATCCGAAACCGAATCTAAAATATGTGCGTCAGAAAGATTAATTAATTGAGTAACTATTGTTGTTGTACCTAAATCGACCGCGATCCCAAATCCTTCCTGAGGCTTAAAATCAAAGGTGGAACTATCAGCAAGTATTATATTTTCGAATTGTGAAATTTCCAGAGTAATGTCCGATTTTGCTTTGCAAAAACAGGCCAACCGGTAATCTTTGTCCAGTTTTAGTTTATCCAGCACTGTTTGCTGGCGGGCATCAACTTCCAGTTCACCTTCCAGTAGTTTTACTTTACACGCCCCACATGCTCCTTCTCCTCCGCACGGAAATTCAACGCCATACTCGTGCAAAACATCGATTAATGGTGTTCCCTGTTTAACCTCAATTGAAGTGCCCAGAGGTTTCAGCTCTATAGTTATCTTATTTTTCATACCAGACTCTAAAAATACAGATGGAAAATTGAATCGGCAAATGTAATAAAATCAGAGAAGTTATATTGAGAATATGTTTAAAATGTTCAAATCAGAAAGTCAAGGAAGTTATCTTTCGAAATTACCTCAAAATCAGAATCAGGATATGCCTTTTCCCATGCTTTTGGAGCTTTTGTTTTTTTCGATGAATATTTGAATTCGTAACCAAACAATTTTCCTTCTCTCTCTTCAACCAAATCGATCTCCTGTTGATCGTAAGTTCGCCAGAAGTAGTCGTTTGAGAAAATACGCTTATAATGTTTGGTTTTAATCCTTTCCATAAACAGAAAATTTTCCCATAACATCCCCAAGTCATTCCTTTGGCTTAGGGGATTGAAGTTGTTAATAAGGGCATTTCGTACGCCGTTGTCCCAAAAATAATAACGCGACGATTTAACAACTTCTTTTCTTAAATTCCGGGAGAATCCTCCTACTTTTTTAATTATGAATGTCTTTTCTAACAAATCTAGGTATCGTTCTACACTCTGTTTGGCAATTCCCAGATTGTTTGCCAGTTCGTTAAGCGATACCTCGTGTCCTATTTGGAATGCAAGTAATTTAAGTAATTCAGATAATTTTGAGGGATTCCGGATATTTTCTAATTCTAAAATATCTTTAAAAAGATAAGAGTCCCGGAGTGAAAACAGGTATTCTGTTTTATCTGTGATATTACCGGCATTTAATGTTTCAGGATAACTTCCAAAAATCAATAGGTTATCCAGTTGCTCCAGAGTTTTCATTCCTCCTAATTGTTCCAGAAGCTCAAATACTGAAATTGGATACAAGATACGGGTAAGGTTTCTTCCGGTTAATGGTTCTCCAACTTTATTCGATAAATCGAATGATGAAGAACCTGTAACCACGATAGTTTTTTCAGGAAAATGATCGATAAGAAGTTTTAATCCGAATCCTATTTCAGGAATTCGTTGGGCTTCATCGATAAAAATCAGATCGTATTTGTCAAAGTAGGTTATTATTTCGCTTAGTTTTTGTGTTGAAAGTATTTCGCGCAATTCAAGATTGTCTCCTGTCCCAACGTATTGATTCACCTGTAAGCCGGAAATCAGTTTTTTTATTAACTCGGTTTTTCCAACCCGTCGCGGACCGTATAATACTGAAACTTTCCCCTTTTTTAAAAAGGAATATTGTCTGTTTTCCAGATATCTTTTATACCAATTCACTCCATTATTATCTTACTGGAACAGATACAAAGATAGTATTATTTGATTGAAAAAATGTAAATTAGGCAAGTTTAGTTCCCTAATTTAGCTAAATTAGGCAAGTTTGATTTCTGTATTAAACTAAAATGGGCAGGTTTGTATGTTGTTTTGTTCATATAATCTCTTTACTTCCGACTTCCTGCTTTTTAAATATCCAGGCGAAGCCAGTTGTTGTTTTCTTTCAGGTAAGTAAAACAATAGCTTGACGCAACCAATTCTGTATCTTTTGCATCATAACTAATAAACCAGATAATCGTGAGAAAATATATTTCTAATTTATTACTGTTTTGTCTGTTTGCATTTATCGTTTCATGCAATGACGATAATGTAAATTCAACTGGTACCGTAGTATTTGGTGCTAATTATCATGTTATTAACTGTATCTCCAATGTCGATGTTTTTATTGATGGAAAGCACATTGGACAACTGGAAGTATTTGCCGATTCAGTCCCCGACTGTAGCCGAAATTATGGACTTAGGAAAGAACTTGAGATTGGTAATTACGATTATAAAGTTGAAATACGGCCACCTCAGGGGACTGGTTGTACGAAGGATCTTTTTGGTGAACTTAACATTACTGAAGGCGGCTGTGAAACCGTTTTTATCGATTATTTTAAAATTGATTTTTCAAATTAATTCTGAAAAAAATGAGAAAGTTGTTATTGATGTTTATTGTTGCACAGTTGGTTATTCTGAACTCATGCCAAAAAGACGAATTGTCAACCGTAGAAAATTTATACGGGAAATGGGAAGTAGAAAAATTGGAGCCTAAGGGGATATTTAAGAAGAGTATTTGGCCTGATGATTTTAAGCCTGTTGTTACTTTTTATGAAGATGGTACAATGGGATTACGACTAAGCCGGAATGGATGCGGAGGTAATTTTGCCGTGTCAAATTCAAATGATATAATCATTGAAGATATTTACTGTACATTAGTTTGTTGCGATGATGAATTTTCGCAAAAGTGTTACGAACTATTACGTGATGTAACTTCTTATTCTTTAGAAACACAAAATTCTTTAAAGCTTCATTCAGGCTGGGTAGACATCAAGTTAAATCGTTTAAACTAAATTTTTCTTTTAATACCACTCCTCTCGTAGAACTTTTCACAGTTGCACATTCGGTGTAAAAATCATGCTCAAAAAACAGGACATACTCTTTTTCAGCCGCTTCGTTCAGCATCTTTTCTTTTTCTTCCATAACCTTTACCGGCTCGAGGTCGTAAGCCGAAACCCAAAGCAACGGTATATTAGCCGCGGTGGGAAACAGATCAGAAGTATAAACAAATGTATTTACGCCGGTATTGATTAACGGAATCATCTGTCCCGGGGTGTGCCCATCGAAAAACCGAACCTCAAAATCCGGAAACAGTTCACCTTCATTTTCAACAAAATTCAATTTGCCCGATTCGTTCATAAAATTCAGGACACCTGTATGAAAAGCCACCTTTTCACGAGGATTTGAAACCTGCCAGTGTTCCCATTGGATTTTACTGCACCACATTTGGGCATTTGGGAAAGTAAGTTCAAGATTTCCATCTACGTTTTTTACCGCCCCGGTGCAGTGGTCCCAGTGCAGGTGGGTGAAAAACACATCGGTAATATCATCAGCAGAATAACCATTTTCTAATAATGATTTCACCAGGTCGGTTACCGATGTTACACCATTGTTTTGCAGGAGTTTTTCGTTGTAGTGGTTTCCAATTCCGGTTTCAATAAGAATTTTTTGGTTGCCGGTATCAACCAGCAGGCAACGCAGGGTAAGTGGAGTGAAATTATTTTCGTCAGCCGGGTAAACTTTGCTCCACAACACTTTGGGAATCACTCCAAACAGTGCTCCTCCGTCGCAATGAAAATGGCCTGCTGAAATTGGAATTAGCTTCATAAAAAATATTTTCAGCAAAAATAACAGATTTTAATTGTTAGGGAATGTTCGGCTTTAATGAAAAATCTAATTCTAATCTTATGGTCAGAATGCAACAGAATAACATTTGGATTTATTATTATTGTAAGTTCTTAAAGGAAAAATAAAGATGATGAAAGCTGTTTTAATGATGTTTTTGGTTGGTGGACTATTTACAGCAATTTCTGTGTTTGGCGAAGAACCCGATGGGAGGGTAAAGGCCATTCACGAAAAGGCAATAACGGTAGATACGCATTGCGATACGCCAATGGCGTTACTGGATGAGAGTTTTGATGTGGGAAAAAAGAACAGTCCGCCACAGAGCAGGGTAGATTTTCCAAGAATGAAAGAGGGAGGATTGGATGCCATATTTTTTGCGGCATTTACCGGACAGCGCGAACGGACACCGGAAAATACAGAAAAGGCCTACCAAATGGCCCATAAAATGATTGATGCAACATACGAGGCCTGTGAAAAATACAGCGATTTAGCAGAAGTTGCTGTAAATTCGAAGGATGTGGTACGTTTGCAGGCAGAAGGGAAACGCGCCATCTACATTGGTATGGAGAATGGATTTCCGGTTGGAACAGAAAAGAAACGGGTAGCCGAGTTTTATACCCGGGGGGTGAGGTACATTACACTTTGCCATTCATCAAACAACGATATCTGCGATTCGTCGACCGACCGGAAAGGCCCGGAGCACAATGGATTAAGCAAATTTGGTAAAACGGTGGTAAAAGAGATGAACAAGCTGGGAATGATAATCGATGTTTCCCATATTTCGGACGAAGCTTTTTACGATGTAATTAAAGAGAGTAAGTCGCCTGTAATGGCATCACATTCGAGCGTTCGATCAATTGCCCACCACAACCGGAATATGTCTGACGAAATGATTAAAGCCCTGGCAAAAAACGGGGGTGTAATTCAGATTTGCCTGCTCGATTCGTATGTAAAAGACCCGGATACAACCACAGTTCGTTATCAGAAAGAAAAGGAAATAAGGAACATTTTTACAACCAAATGGGAAACCATGAATGATGAAGAGAGGACAGAGGTGAGAAAGAGATGGCGAAGTTTAAATGAAGACCATCCAAAGAAATTGCCTGTGGTAGCGGACTATGTCGATCATATCGATTACGTAAAAAACCTGGTTGGGATTGATTACGTTGGAATCGGATCCGATTTTGATGGTGGTGGAGGACTGGATGGTTGCTCCGACGTTAGCGAAATGCCTAATATTACAGCCGAAATGTTAAACAGGGGATATACCGAAGAAGAGATTCAAAAAGTTTGGGGAGGTAATTTTTTCAGGGTATTTGCCGAGGTTGAAAACAGGGCAAAGTAATTTTTTCTGAAACGCAAAATCAACAGAGCAGATTTCCTGTTGTTTTGTGCAATGCATGACCCACCTAATGGATTTGATGCATTTTGTCTTTCCAGACGGGATTTACTTTTTTCTGCAGCAAAAAAAGTAAACATGAAGAAGGCATTTCTGAGCCCGCCGCTGACGAGAAAATAGCTAAAAATTATTTCAATTCCCTAAAATCAAAGAACTCCTCCTTTTAGCTCTCATTACTTCGGGCTAACGTTCGTCAAACAGCTTTGATTTTTAACGTGAATTGAAATAATTTTTTTAACGCATTTTCCCGAAGGCGGTCTCACCTGATCGTTCGTAAGTGGTAGTGTTGCTGCTGACGCCCCGGCCTTTTTTTATCAAATCTGTAATCGAAATAAAACCTTAGTGAGAGCGTGAAGCTCCGAAGAATATGAGGAGATCACACGTCCGAACTTAGGTTTTGTGAAGATGTAAGGTGAAGATAAAAAGCAGCCTTGAGTTTTTGTTTCGTTTTGGGTTAAGCCAAAATGAAAAGCCTGTCCGGCTTGAGGACTTAAAAAATTAATTATATTGTGCTAAGAAATATCTTCACACGACCCAAATTATAAATATTCAAATCGTAACTACCTGACAATTGAAGATGTATTTAAAGGGCGTCGACGACGCGCACAAAACAGGAAGAAGAGATTCAAAAAGTTTGGGGAGGAATTTTTTTTTGAAATGTAAAATTCAATAGAACAGATTTCCTGTTATTTGCATAATAGACTATAGTTCATAATAAAAATTGACCTTCTGGGGTTATCAACAATTTCCCATTTTGGGATTATTAACAACTAAAGATTGTGAATTCCTTTACTGTCAATGGTTTTGTGAATATCTTTTTGTCTTCAAAAACATTGTTTTTGTTAATAAATATCCTTACATTTCGCTTGTTGTAACGAGAAATTGGTATCGTCATTAAAAGACTTGTTGGACTTGGGATATTTGTCTTACTAATATCGCTGAAGTGTGGCGCACAGCAAGAACCAATTTTTACCCAGTATATGTTCAATGGTCAGATTATCAATCCGGCCTACGCAGGTATGTGGGAAAAAATAGGGTTCACCGCCTTAGTAAGAAAACAGTGGGCTGGTATAAACCGCTCTCCGCTCACTGAAACATTTTCATTTCATACACCTCTCAATAACGAAGCTGTAGGCATGGGCCTTAATATTGTGAATGATAAGTTCGCACTGGAAAACAGGCTGAGTGTGCTGGCTGATTATGCATATGAAGTTTACCTCACTCCCAGAAGAAGATTACGGTTTGGATTAAAATTCGGGTTTGTTAACTATAAAAATCCATTGACGGAGTATGCGCTATACCCCGACAATAAATACGATCGTGCATTTGAAGAGGATGTTGATTTAAAGTTTCTCCCCAACTTCGGGTTTGGTATGTTTTTATACGAAGACAACTACTACATTGGTTTTGCGGTACCAAAACTTGTTGAAAACGATTTAAAGGAGAATTTTCATAATTATTCTACAAGCGCCGAAGTGCGTACAATATACCTGAATGGCGGCTATGTGCTGCCTGTCGATCCATTAAACTTTCTCGTGTTTAAACCAACCCTTATGGTTCGTGCAACCTGGGGAACTCCGTTACAATTCGATTTAGCTGCCAATTTTTTATTGCAGGAGAAGTTATGGCTGGGTGTAATGTACCGCTCGGGCGATGCAATATGTTTTACCGGAAACTGGATGTTTAACAACCGGTTACGAATTGGTTTTGCCATGGACGTAACCTATAATGATATTTATCCATATCAGAACGGAACATTCGAGTTTACAGTAGGTTACGATTTAGACTTTTTTGGAAGAAGTTATTTACGTGCAAGGTATTTTTAACTATAACAAAATGCGTATGAATAAAATTTTACAAATCCTAAAAATTAATAGTATAAACCAGGCGATAAACAGCAAAACAGGTTAATAACAGACAATGTCTGTTTAAATCAGGTTTAAGCTTACTCGTTGATTACAGAAATCGTGTTTTAGCCAGGTGCTGAAAACATGGTTAAAGTTTTCACATTAAACTAAACAAAAACCCGTCGGCATGTAATTTCGACGGGATTACGATTTAAATGGCATCATTAAACAAAACCGTTTAAGTTGACTAAATCGAAACATATCCGGACTTATAAAATAGCTGTATTTATTATAGCTCTTTTATCTGTTTTTATGGAGGCCAATTCTGTAGAACGTGCTACCACAGTGCGTTTTTCAGAGGAACAGGCAGTCCGGTTAAATACTTTTGGTTTCGATTCAGATAATTTACAAGCACCTTCATTGTTTTCGGCAAACATCCAAAACGACGATACCACTGGAATTGTTTGCCCGGAAAATATCTCTACATATACCGATATAAATGCATGTACAAGTACCATCAGCAATGGCTTGAATGTCGCCGATCCAAAAGGTTTACTAACAAATCTTACCTGGACAATGGAAGGGGCAACAGATGATGCATCGTCGGGCACCGGAATTAATCAGATCAACAGTTATGCTTTTAACGAAGGAACAACAGTAATTACTTACCGTGGTAAAGACCGTTACAACAATTCAATTTACTGCACATTTACCGTTACAGTTGCCGATAACCAGGTGCCATACCTGGAAAACCTTCAGGAAAACATAATTGTTGGTGCCGATTTGGGCGAATGCAGCGCAATAGTTAACTGGCCGGAACCAATTGTTACTGATAACTGTATGCCTGCATCCCAAATCCTGATTACCGGTAATTATAACTCGGGAAGTGCATTCCCCATTGGTACAACCGAAGTATTCTTTGTTGTGAGCGACGGAGTTATTTATAACGAAACCGAATACAACTTTACAGTTACCGTTACCGATGAAGAACCTCCTGAAATTTATGCTCCG
>JBDLJS010000113.1:0-11840 GCA_039714235.1 Bacteroidota bacterium
GGAAAATGAGGAAGTCTGGTAAAATACTATTAATCGGAATTATTCTGGTACTAATTGTTCTGGCAGCAGTATATTTATTGGAAACATGGGCAAGGGATCATGTTAATTCGAAAACTGCCACAACCGACCATCCCACAAGTTGTATCTCGTGCCATTTATACCGGCAGGAAGATAACTTCATGGCTAAACTGATTAACAAACAATATTTATCTCCTTATAATTTATCTGTATCGCCCGATGGTAAACAGCTTTACGTGGTCGCGCAGGAAGGCAATTCGTTAGTAGAAGTTGACGTACAAACAAATTCGGTTATAAATAAAATTGATGTGGGTAATAAACCACACAGTGTTGTATTAAACAAACAGGGGAATACAGCCTGGGTTAGTAACCAGTGGGAAGACAACATTTATAAAATTAACCTCGAAACAGCCACAATTACTGATACACTTAATACCGGTAATGGGCCTGCCGAAATTAAACTCACCAAAGATGAAAAATTCTTATATGTTGTAAATTCATATTCAAATAATATTTCTATAATCGATCTTGAAACGAAGCAAGAGCGCCGAAGGTTAATGGCCGGGAATAACCCGGTTGCCATTGAAATATCACCAGATGGAAAAACAGCATATGTTTCAAGCAGGCGCACATTACCCAAACCCTACCTTACCGAACCGATTACAGAAGTGACTGAATTAAATACGGAAAAACAACGTGTTACTTCCCGGAAGATATTCAAGAATGCTTACATAATGGAAAACCTGGCATTCACTCCATCCGGTGATTTGGCCATAACTACAATAATTCGACCTAAAAACTTAATTCCTTCGGTACAGGTAGAACGCGGCTGGATGATGACATACGGTATCGGAATTATTGAACAAAGCAGTGGTAAAAGGCTAACGCAACTTTTAGTCGATGAGTACAACAGCTACTACTCCGATCCTTTTGATATTGTAATCACTCCCGATGGAAAAAAAGCTTTTATGTCGCATTCCGGTGTCGATAAAATATCGGTTTTGGATTTAGACTCGGTTCGCTCAATTTTAGCCAGTTCTACAGATGAAGAACTGGAGACTTACTCGAATCACCTGGGTATTTCTGACAGATTCGTTATTACCCGGATAAATACCGGTGCAAACCCCAAGGGGCTTGTAATTTCGCCCGACGGGAAAAAACTATATGTTGCAGAACGGCTAGAAGACCGGGTAGCTGTAATAAATACAAAGACCTATGAAACCGAAAATTTAATTGATTTAGAAGGTCCGCGAAGGATTACAGTTGCAAGAAAAGGCCGCAGATTATTCAATAATTCGGGCCACACATTCCAAAATCAGTACGGTTGTTACACCTGTCATCCCGATTCTCATGAAGATGGATTGGTTTACAACATGGCCGGACATGACATGGGGCGCGACCTGGCCAATACACAAACATTAAGAGATATTGGTAAAATCCCTCCTTATAAATGGAACGGTAAAAACCAAACAATTTACAAACAGGATGGTATGCGGTTTTCTACCATTTTAACACGTACCGAATCCTTTGCCTACGATGATCTTGATGCTCTTGTTGCATATATTTCTACCGGTATTAAAAACCCTCCAAACTTAAGGTATAATCCCGATGGGAAACTGACACCTGCTCAGGAAAGGGGCAAAAAAATATTTTACCGTACAAAAACCAACTGTGGTAGAATTATACCCGAGAAAGATCGTTGTCAGACATGTCATCCGCCACCATACTTTACAAATATGCAAATGGCCGATGTCGGAACTCTGTCTGATACCGATGATCCGATGAAATTTGATGCACCCCAGCTTAATAATATTTATGAATCTCCTCCGTACTTGCACGACGGGAAAGCAGCAACACTGGAAGAGATATGGACTGAGTTCAACGACAATGACGAGCATGGTTATGCAAACGACCTGTTAAAAGATCAATTGAACGATTTGGTAGAGTATCTGAGATCGTTAAGGTCTTCAGAATACCATATTAAGGAAGCAAAAGAATTAGCTAAAAATAAAAACTAAAATATGAGAACTGAATTTGTAAAAAAAGTATTCCCCATCCTGATCGTAATTCTCATTTCAGTATTAAATGTTAATGGAAGCGATAAAAACAAAGAAAACACCAAAATTCCCGTTTACGGCGACTGGAAAACCTTTACCACAAAAGACGGGCTGCCAAACGACAAAATTTATGCTGTACGTGCTGACGGCGACCGTTTATGGGTAGGTACAAAAAAAGGACTGGCCCTGTATGAAAATGGCGAGTGGCGTACCTTTACAGTTGAAGACGGACTGGCACATCCGGGCGTTTTGAGTATAGATGTAAGTGAACTTACCGGTGATGTATGGATTGGCACAATGGGTGGCCTTAACCGGTACTCTGCAGGAAAATTTGAAACATTTACACAGTTTAACAGTGGTTTGGCTAACGACATAATTTACAGCGTTGTTTGCGACGGGAAAGATGTATGGACTGCTACCGGCGGTGGGGCAAGCCATTACGATACCTACTCGGAGCAATGGGATATTTACACCGAAAGAAATGCCCCAATGCACGAACCCTGGACTTATGGCGTTTGTGCGGGCGACAATAAGGTATGGATTGCAGCCTGGGGAGGTGGGGTTATCGAATTCAACAACCAAACAAAAACATTTCGCGATTATGTTGATCCTGATGGAGAGATGGAAATAGACCTTTTCCCTGACGACGGGGTTGTGCACGATATTACAACAGGAGTATCGTATGAAAATAATATTTTATGGGTGGCTACATATTTCGGCTTAAGCTGGTACGACGGAACGCATTGGAAAGGTTATTTCGACCATGACAGTGGGCTGTCAAGTAATTTTATAAATTTCCTGCGAGCCAGTGGCGATGCAGTTTATTTGTGTACCGACAAAGGGCTGAGTTGTTTCGACGGAAGTAACTGGATTACCTATGCCGAAAGTGATGTTACGCCTCCTGCATACGAAAAAGGTGATACCAAAAATAACAAAATTGAGAAACAGGTTATAACCAATGTTTTATCTCACAACTTTGTTATTGGTGTCGATTTTCAGGATGATTACATTTGGGTAGCAACCTCGAAAGGATTAAGCCGTGGCGTACTTCAAAAATAACTAATGTAAAAATTTTAACTATGAAGATTCAAAAATTGATATTTACTTTATTTATTCTTGGCGCATTAATATTCGCAGGAAACGTCAATGGCCAGGATAACAAAAATTACGGGAGAACACCTGACGAAATGGTACCATACGGACAGTTTCAGAAAGCTTATAAAAACTTTTTCGACGATCCTCAGCCGTTTACAGGATATGGAAGGGAAATACCTGAACCTACCGGTTTGGATGCGGTAAAAATAGGGTTCTTAGGACCATTGGAGGGTTCAGTTATAACTCCCAAAGGCATACAAATGTTACAGGGAGCAAAGCTGGCAATTGAAGAAGCAAATGTAAAAGGAGGATACAAATCTATTCCGTTTAAATTAATGGAACATAACGATGTAGGGTTATGGGGCGCTGCGGCCAACGAAATAGTTAAAATGGAAGAAGAAAAAGTTTGGGCATTCCTGGGAACCATTGATGATATCAATTCGCATGTTGCTTTGCGTATTGCACTAAAACTGGAAATACCAATGGTGAATACCGGCGATCCGGATCCAACATTAACCGAAACACGTATTCCATGGTTAATCAGAACCATAGCCGACGACAGGCAAAGTAGTTATGCTTTGGTTAACCGTATATATCTGGAGGAGAAACACTCACGGGTGGCTGTCATAAGGGCTAACAACCGTTACGGAAGAGTTGGAATTATGGAATTCAGGGATGCTGCACTGCGTATTGGTTTCCCGCTAGTTCTTGAGGTGCGCTACGACGAAGGAGAAACATCTTTTACCACCCAGTTAAACCGGATAAAAGACTCGAAACCCGATGCAATTATTATTTGGGGGAATGATTTGGAAGCCGGTTTAATCGTAAACCAAATCAGGGAAATGGGAATAGAACAACCCATATTTGGAAGCGACAGGATAGTATCGCCCAAATTCCTGGAGATGACTGGTGACCTGGCAGAAGGTATTGTCACAACCTGTCAGTTTAATCCCGAAGCCGATAATCCAAAACTCAAAGAATTCAGAAAAAACTATATTGAGAAATTTAACCAGGAACCTGATGTTTTTGCGGCACATGCCTACGATGGAATGAATATTATAATTGAGGCTATCCACAAAGTTGGATTAAACCGTACTTTAATTCGCGATGTAATTACCGACCTGGAAACTTTCCAGGGTTATGAAGGTGTTACGGGCGAAATAATACTGGATGCTTCGTGGAATGACATAGGTGAGATTTTTATGGCAGAAATAAAGGACGGAGATTTTGTGTTCTCTCCTGCCCCTCCAATAGAAATTAATTAAATAAAACGTGGCTTTGTTAAAAGTAAAACTATTTATTGTACTTCTGTTATCAGTCATTATAGGTTATGCAACAAACCAACAGCCAGAACCATTTTTGACAGATAAAGAAGAAACTGTTGAGAAGGAAATCGCAATCGGTCTTTTGGTTCCGTTTAAAGGGACTTCAGAAGCTGAACTGGCAGCCAGGTTAGCCATAGCTGAGGCAAATGAACCGGCAGGAAATAACGGTGTTAAATTTAAGCTGATTGTCCGAAATACAGAAGGTCCCTGGGGTGTTGGCTCAAAGGAGTCGGTTAGTTTTATTTACGAAGACAATGTTAAGGCGATTGTAGGAGCCCTCGATAGTCGAAATGCACATCTGGCCGAGCAGGTAGCAGCAAAATCACATGTCATTTTTATGTCAACATGGGCAACCGATCCTACCCTCTCGCAAGCCTATGTTCCATGGTATTTCAGGTGTATTCCAAACGACGATCAACAGGCAGAAGTTCTTTTTAATGAAATCGTTACTAAACGAAACCTGAATAAAATACTGGCGATTACAACCGATGATTATGATTCAAGGTTTGCCGTGAAAAGTTTAGTTAAAAAACTGGCCAGGATGTCAAGACCGGCTCCGGGATGTATTGCGATTAAGGATGAAAACGATTATACTCAACTGATATCTGATAAAATAACGGATTCAAATCCCGGGGCAATTGTTCTTTTTACCAGACCGGAGGTATCTGATGATGTGATTAATAAAATCCGAAAAATCAACAGCAAGGTTCCTGTTTTTGGAAACATATCAACTTTTGCAGCTTCTAAAAAAGAAAACTCACTAAATTCGGAATTGAAAAATATTTTCGTCGTTTCATCAGAAAAAGAACACACCCAATCTGAAATTAATTTCAGTGAAGCATTTAAGAATCGTTATGGCTATTTGCCCGGTGCAAAGGCAGCATACTCGTACGATGGAATAAAACTAATTATACAGGCTATTCAAGCAGTTGGAACAGATTACGATAAAATAAGAGAATACTTAATACAAACTACTTACAAGCAAGGCGTTACGGGCGAAATAAAATTCGATGATATGGGAAACCGTACCGGGGATTTTAAAATTATTGGTTTGTAGGTGAATTAGAAATAACTCAAAAAATTAAATCAAAATAGTTATTGGGTTTCATTACCTCCCCAATCCCTTACTCCACACACCCTTTCAGCGGTTTTTAATGATGGTAACAAAGTTTATTACCAGGGTAAAAAGAACGATTACGCAGGTAAGAAACAAGATTACTACAGTAAGGAGTACAAGTACTTGGGTAATGAAATCGAATACCACGGAAATAAGGATAATTACCCGTGTAATTGTTGTAATTACCCATTTTTTTGAAAGTTTTAGTTATTATAGATAAACATTTGGGGTGCCTTACAATTCACTACATCTTTGCAAACAGAGCTTCACGAATAAACAAAAAAAAACCGCCGGACAAAATCCGACGGTTTAATTTATATGAGTTAAAACTTATATTACTATTTATCCCACCACATACGTGTGGTAAACTCATCAGGCCCTTGTGCTGAAACAGCTGCATCGTAAGCGGCTTTATTTGAAGAAGCTTCACCTGCAGGATACCTTAAACGACGTGGAATTTGCCCATTCGATTGGTTGCCAGGATAGTTGGTTGGAGTTAATACAGGATAACCTGTCCTTCTCCAGTTGGCATATGCTTCATATTCATTAAGAATAGTAGTAATCCACATTTGAGTTCCAATCAATTCCTGTTCCTTACCACTTTCCAGTGGATTAGCAGCAACATACGCATCCATATCATCAGCAGTAATTGGTGTTTTGCCATATGTAGCCAGATCATAAGTATTCAGGTATTCCATATGCGCTTTAATACCATTTGCGAAATGGCCTGCAGCATCGGTTGCACCCCAGCCGCGTACGGCAGCTTCGGCAAGTAAGAATTCAACCTCGGAATACAACTGGAAAATCATTGGCGCCTCATTTAAAACAAAAGCCGGAGTAATCATACTATAGCTTGCAGATTCTCCATCCCAGCTAGAGTGATCCTTAATGGTTGTTGCATCGTAACCATTTGGCATTGCTTTAAAAGCATTACCGTCAACGTGCCATGCCAAAACATCTAAACGTGGGTCACCATCCAGGAAAGCAGCAAAAGTTTCACTCCATTTCGCGCTGGCATCAGTAGTGTATCTTTCTCCGTTCCAGTTAAATACCTGGCCAATACCGTTTTTATTACGTCCTTCCGGACCATTAGTATGGTAAACCAAAGCATTATCGTCGTTACTGGCCATTACACCACCTGATATTGCTTTTTGTACCCATTCCTGTGCTTTGGCAGCATCAACTTTCGACATGCGCATACCCAAACGTAGCATTAAAGAATTGGCGTACTTTTTCCACTTGGCAACATCACCTCCAAAAACAATGTCCTGTTTGCCAAATGTACTTGTTCCGCTAAGTGCTGCATTGGCCTCTTCAAGCTTTGTAAGCATATCCATGTATATGCTCTCCTGGCTGTCGTATTTTGGTTCCAGGTTGCCGTCGAGATAACCTCTTCCGGATTCAGAATAAGGAATATCGCCGTAAAGATCGGTAACACGGTGCATAGCGGCAACCCACCACACTTTTACAATGGCCAGTTCTACAGGTTTATCCTGGAGTTCTTCCATTAACACTACCAACTCTTTCACGTAATTTCGGTAAGCCCTTTCCCATAAAGAAGCTGAATAACTACCGCTATACAAATATTTATCACCACACCAATAGGTAGGCAGGGTGGCAAAATGCTGAATCATGGTTGAAGAGTAGATTAAAACGGCACGCCAGTTTTCATACCTTTCTCCTGAAGTATTTAACTGTACGTATGTAAGCATAAAGCCAGGATCGATCTCATTAGCAGCTGAAGGGCTGATATTCATCTCTGCAAGGTCTTGCTCACAGGCGGAAAATATCATTAATCCCGCCATTAATACAAATAATATTTTTATTATCTTTTTCATAATTTTTCCCTCCTGATTAAAATTTAACATTTATGTTAAACCCGTATGAACGATAGAGTGGTACACCAGCCAGCTCAAGACCCTGGGCATTTCCACTGGAATAGTTCGACTCCGGATCCACATTATCCACTTTGCTCCACAGCGTCAATAAATTTGTCCCCACAAGCGAAATTTTTGCATATTTCACAGGTGTATTTTTCAATAACGATGAAGGCAAATTGTAACCTAATGTAAAATTACGGAGCTTTGCAAAATCAGCATCATAAACATTAAGCTCTGTAATCCTGCTCCTTAGGTTACCATAATAGTCCTGAACATCGGCGGCAGGAATATTTTTTGAGAATGAATTTCCGTCAGCATCTACACCTGTAACGGTTAAACCATTTTCGCGGCCCTCCAGGGTCATTTTATGAAGCCCTGCTCCAATGGCACCGGCATTCGTTCCGGAGAAGATATTACCTCCTGTTTGAATGTCAATCAGGAAACCTAACGACCAGTTTTTATAATGGAAATTATTGGAAAGTCCCATGGTCACATCATGAACACCATTTCCAAGCGGGCCAAATTCTCCGCGTACCGGGAAACCATCTGAATCATAAACGATTTCACCGTTAATACGTTCGTATTTCCATCCGTAAATTTGAGAATAAGGTAATCCTACTGTGTGGTGTATGTATGCGTTACGCGTACGGCTCTCACCTACACGAGTTGTTTCACCTAAACCGGTTTCTTCATCTATCTCTTTTGTTAACAAACCGGTAACTTCATTATTGTTTTTAGCAAGGTTGAACGATACTTCCCACTGGAAATCGTTATTACGAACAGGAGTACCGGCAATTAACAACTCAATACCTTTGTTTGTCATCTCACCTACATTAATCCATGCAGATCCATAACCGGTTGTTTGAGAAACACCTGCCTGAAGAATATCGTCAGTTGTTTTTCTGTCGTAAATTGCAAAGTCAACAGATAACCTGTTATCGAAGAAGTTTGCATCTAAACCAAGTTCATACTCCGTTGTTGTAATCGGAAGTAAATTCATGTTTGGAATAACACCCTGGGTAATTCTGCCCAAAGTTGCTCCCATATGCCCCTGGCCCACTACAGAGTAAGTTAGGTTTGTTTGATAAGGCGAATCAGCGCCGCCACCAACCTGTGCCCACGATGCACGTACTTTACCGAATGTCATCCAATCCGGCATTTCAAATGCTTCTGAGAACAAGAAACTTGCACCTATCGAAGGATAGAAAATGCTACGCCCGTCTAGAGTTGAGAACCAGTCCTGACGGCCTGTTGCTGTTAAGTACAGGAACCTGTTATATGATACTTCCAATTGTCCGAAAACTGAATTAGTACCACTTTTTGAATAACTATGTGATGGGCTTTTATTCTCAAGGTTACTAACATCGTGGAAGAACGGGATTGCAAAATTACTTCCGCTAAAAGCAAGATATTCGTAAGTCCTGCGCATACTGTTTGTGCCGGCTAACGCGTTTACTGCAATTTTTCCAAATTCTTTATCGAATCCCAATAACAGGTCAAGGTTCATCTCTTCACGAGTCTGGTTACTCTCACGCATTCCGCCAAGTGGCTTATATGACAGGCCATAAGGTTCGATACTTTGAGCACCTAATGAATACCAGTCAATACCCAAACGTCCCTGAAGATATAACCACTCGGTGAAGTTAAAACGTAAAGATGTGGTTCCCATCACACGATCTCTTCTATCCTGATCCGATACCTGATACGCTGCATACCATGGGTTGGTAGAATAAATATTACTATTATGACGCAATTCCATACCATCCTCATCAGTCCCCAGTTCTTCTGTCGGGCCTTTTAAATCATTAACATTGATAGAAGCAGGCAATGCATTAATTGATGAGTTTGCATTTCTGGGCGAGTCTGAAAGTAACGGACGGTTCTTAGATTCTTCCCTGAAATAGTTAAACTTAGCATCAACTACCAGTTTCTCAGCAAATTCGGCATGGTACTTTACTAAAAAGGTGTATTTGTCGAACCCTGAATTAGGAATTACAGACTCATTGTTTAAGCTCGACATCGAAAACCTGAAAGTTTGTGTTTCGTTTCCTCCGGATAATGCCAACGTGTTAGTTAATGTTGAACCGGCACGATAAAAACGGCTAAAATTGTCTCCGGCATCCGAATATGGGCGGCTTACCCCGTCGAATTGCATTACGTTTGAACCATCTAATTTTGCACCCCATGATGAAGTACCAAATTCCAATGCTTCTTCTTCTGTAGTTGGTTTTGCACCTCTGCTACCATGACCATACTCGTTCTGATAATCAGTATAATCTAGAATCTGATCAACTACAAAGTTCGAGTTAAATTCAATTCCAAGGCCTCTCCTTGAAGAACCACCTTTGGTAGTAATCAGAATTACACCATTAGATGCACGTGAACCATAAAGAGCCGCAGCCGTATTACCTTTCAGTACACTAATCGACTCAATGTCATCGGGGTTCATACTCCTGATACCATCACCTTTATCGCTACCACCCCACATACCTGCAGAGCCTAACTGGGTATTGTCGATTGGAACACCATCGACAACATACAAAGGTTGGTTATTACCGGAGATTGAACTGTTACCACGAATAATTACACGGGTAGAACCGGCAGAACCTGTTGCAGTTGAACTAACGTTTACACCGGCAACTTTACCCGAAAGCATTGTTGCTACACTCGGAGTTTTGTTCTCAATCAGCTCTTCACCTTTAACTTCAGTTACAGAGTAACCAAGAGCTTTTTTCTCCCTTTTAATACCTAATGCTGTTACAACAACCTCGTCGATACCAATCGCACTTGTTGTTAACAAAACATCAATCGTTGAACGGCCATTAAGAGGTTCTTCAATTGTTTCCATCCCTACGAATGAAAACATAAGTACTGCATCAGAAGGAACTGATAACGTATAATTACCGTCAATGTCGGTAATAGTACCATTACTTGTTCCTTTTTGAATAATTGATGCACCTGGAATCCCAAGGCCGTCATCTCCTGTAACTGTACCTGTTACAGTTTGTTGTGCATATGCACTACTTAGCAGCGCAAAGCACATGACAAAAATCACTAGAATTTTTCGCATAGAATCAATTTTAAATGGTTAGTAAAAAATTTATTTTTCTCTTATAATTTAACATGAAATTATTTCGTATTGAAACCTGAGGGACAGATGCGAGTATAGCCTGTAAATGCTTAAATTTAAAGAATTTTATTGTTTTCACAGTTTTAGCTTTAATTAGTTCGCACAAGATAAATATTATTTCTTAAAAAATGTTAAAAAGACAAGACTAAACCCACAGCTTTAAAAAAAATTACAAGTGTATAAAATATAATAAGCTTTTATTGAAGTTGTTTAAAGTAAATCTGAAAAACTGCGAGCAACATCTTGATCACATTGGACTTCAGCTAATTTTTCTTCCGTAGCTATGGCTATGCAAGAAAAATGGAGCTTCGCCACTGAGAATCAATATGTCACTCTCGAAATTCCCCATTTACTTTAAACAACTTCATTATTATCATAAAAGATTTGTTAAATTGTTTTCTGATTATAACTTAAATTAGGTTTAAATTATTGTATATTTCTAATTATACATATCACTGAATAACATCTGAAACAACATTGCCGTTACTCCAAGTAATCCTGTTTCTTTCCAGTTTTCGGAAATTACAATTTTGGTATTCCCTGAAATTTGTTCTAAACTAAATTGATTTATCGCTTGCTGAATTGGGGTTAATATATATTGACTTGCTCCTGAAACCACACCTCCAATTACTATTATTTCAGGATTTAATAACTGAATAGTATTTGATAAAGCTTTTCCAAGTGCCAGGCCAACCTTGTTTAACAATGAAATCGAAAATTCATCTCCCGACTTTGCTGCCTTTAGAATATCGTCGGTCTGCAAGTCTTCAATATTATTTTTAAATTTATTTGTAAGCTGTGATACAATTCCCTTTTTAATAGCTTCTTTGGCCTTATTTAATAATACATAAGCCGATGTAACGGTTTCGAGGCATCCGCGCTTGCCGCAAATACAAAGTTCGCCGTCATCAACAAATTTGGTATGTGACAGTTCTCCGGCAAAACCGGTGGAACCGTTGTACAGTTTTCCGTTCAGAATCAGGCCCATTCCAAGGCCCCAGTTCCAGTTTATAATAATTGCATCTTTAGAACCTTTTGCCGCATCAAAAATAAATTCGCCGTACGCCTGCATACGGGCATCATTATTTACATAAACCAACTTGTTGAATTTCGCTTCAAGCCGCTGTTTAATATTCTGAAATTCCTTATTTTTAATGGTATAGTTTATCCCTTTTGTAGCATCTACCAAACCCGGCATTGCCAGTCCAACTCCAAAAA
>JBDLJS010000114.1:0-11139 GCA_039714235.1 Bacteroidota bacterium
CCGGCAAAAACAAGAACCAGAATAATAAGAGATATGGTATGTAAAAATATTCGCTTCAAACAGGTATTTTATTAACTCTATGAATAAACTCAATATTCAACAGAATATTGTTTGCTTATACTGAATTTGTATGTTTTCTAAAAGGCACAAAAATATAAAAATTTGATTGGTAGCTTTGATGAATATTTTAAAAAGGAGTATTCCCCGAATCTTTTAGTTGAATTTATTGGTATCAGATGTCATTTCGAGTGGGAACCCAATTTTTCAATTGGACATAATGAGGCGATGACTGAAATACTGAAACAAGTTCAGCATGACGTCAATGGCTAGATTCTCAATACTTAGTTAGAACGTCACCCTGAACTTGTTTCAGTGTCTTTTTAAAAATTAACTATTGTCTCGAAACTTTTACCTTTTTAGTAGGTGCCATTTTTAAGTTCCTGAGATGCGTTCTGTGAGCCACATTCTTCGCTAATTCGGCAAATGCCTGACCTGTAATCGAGTCTTCATTCAAAGCCACCGGTGTTCCGTTATCACCACCCTCGCGAATACTTTGTACAATTGGTATCTGGCCCAGTAAAGTTAATCCCATTTTATCGGCCAAAATTTTACCGCCATCTTTCCCAAAAATATAATATTTGTTTTCGGGTAATTCGGCAGGTGTAAACCACGACATATTTTCAATTAATCCCAGAATCGGTACATCGATAGACTTGCTCTGGAACATGCTGGTTCCTCTGACTACATCGGCCAGGGCAACATCTTGCGGAGTAGTAACCATAACTGCACCGGTTACCGGAACCGACTGCACCAGGGTTAACTGGATATCGCTTGTTCCGGGAGGCAGGTCGATAAGAAGGTAGTCGAGCTCTCCCCAGTTACCATCGGTAATTAACTGTTTTAAGGCATTGGAAGCCAATGAGCCACGCCAGATTATGGCGCTGTCGGCATCGACAAAAAAGCCAACCGAAAGAAATTTAACGCCATATTTTTCCAGTGGATTTATCATTTCGCGGCCCTCAATTTTTTCGCCCGACGGACGTTCGTTCTCGGCGCCAAACATTTTTGGAACAGAAGGGCCAAAAATATCGGCATCGAGCAGGCCTACCTTTGCCCCTGATTTGGCCAGCGATACAGCAAGGTTAACAGAAACAGTAGATTTACCTACACCACCTTTGCCCGAGGCCACTGCCACAATATTTTTTACATTGGGTAAAACCGGCCGTTCCATGTCGTGGATATATTTAACCGAAATATTTCCTTCAATCTCAACGTGGTCGCCAAGGTATTTTTTTATGGCATTTTCGCTTTCAAGTACCACCGCCTCAATATTCGGATCGTTACTTTTCTGGAAAACCAGCGAGAAACTTACACGCTGACCCGCAATACGTATCTCCTGGGGCATTTCCAACGATACAATATCCTCCTCACTACCCGGGTATTTTACCGTACGCAATGCATCGGTAACATTTTTCGGGACTATAATTCCTTTTGGTAAATCTGCCATCTTGTTATTTATTACTGATTATTTATTATTTACGGAGTGCAAAATTAATTATTTCAGTCAAAATAAAGGCATTATGAGCTTCGGGAGTTACGTATGCCCTCAGATTTAATATTTAGTTTATTTATAACTTATCTAAATAACAAAATATAATTATCTAACCGTAATTACTCCATCTCCAACAATAGTAAATTCCCCGATAATAACTGCTTCATTAATCCCGTTTGTACGTAATTCATCGACCAGCCTCTCAGCCTCATCGGCATGAATGGCAATAAGCAATCCGCCCGAAGTCTGGGCATCGCAGAGCAGCAGCCTGTCGGTTCGGGGCAGGTTACCGAAATCGACAAAATTGCTAACAAAGTCGAGATTATTGAATGATCCTCCAGGAATAACTCCTGCAGCAGCAAAGTTCTTCACCTCAGGAAGAAAGGGAATACTTTCGTAGTCAATTTTAGCATTACATCCCGAACCTGTTGTCATCTCTTTTAGGTGCCCCATCAGTCCAAAACCGGTTACATCGGTGCAGGCATTTACGTTGTAATTTTTCATTACACTGGCTGAAGTTTTATTTAGCTGCGCCATTTGGCCGGTTACCCGGTTACGCAGCTCATCGCTTACCATCCCCCGTTTTATGGCAGTTGAAAGGATACCTGTGCCCAACGGTTTTGTCAGCACCAGTTTATCGCCGGATTTTGCCCCTGAGTTTTTGGTAATATCATCGGGATGAATAGTTCCGGTAACCACCATTCCATATTTGGGCTCGGGATCTTCTATTGTATGCCCGCCGAGAACAGGAATACCTGCCTCGGTTGCCTTATCCTGCGCTCCTTTTAAAATCTGTTCAAGGACTTCCATTGGCAATGTATCCTCCGGAAAACCAACAATATTTAACGCGAAAAGCGGCTCTGCTCCCATGGCATAAATGTCGCTTAAAGCATTGGCTGCAGCAACAGCACCAAACTGATAGGGATCGTCAACAATGGGGGTGAAAAAGTCGAGGGTTTGTACAATTGCCAGATCGTCCCGAAGCCGGTAAACGGTTGCATCGTCGGAGGTTTCGGTACCAACAAGAACATTTTTATTGGTAACCGGGATAAGATTTTTCAATACAGCTTCAAGGTTTTGGGGCTGAATTTTACAGGCACATCCCAACCCGTGGGTATAATGGGTAAGTTTTATCTCTCCTGTTAAAGGTTTGTCAACTGTTTCACTGCTATCGTCCTTCGGCATCAATTGTTTAACCGTTGATATTATCTCGTCTGCTGCTTTCTTAATCTCCTGCATTGTTGTTCCCCTTCCGGTTGAGAAGCGTATTGTTCCCATGGCAAAATCGAGGGGGACAAGCATCGCCTCAAGTACAGCCGACACATCCACACTTTCGGCATGACAGGCAGCCCCTGCCGAAGCTGCTACTCCTTCCATTCGATCGATAAGTGTATTGGCCTCAACACGCGGAAACGAAATACTCAACGTATTTGGAAGCCTCTTTTCGGGATGGCCGTTTATCTTTAAGCCGGGTAAGGCATCAGACAATAATTGTTGCAGATAATCGCGGGTTTTGGCATAACTCCCCATATTCTCGTTAAGATGCTCTTTTGCCAGTTGTACTGCAGCTCCCAGCCCAACAATTTCGAGTACATTCTCGGTTCCGGCACGTAAGTTCTGTTCATGGTCGGCGCCGTGAATCAACTTTTCGAGATGAACTCCTTTGCGGATATAAAGCGCCCCGATTCCTTTTGGGGCATAAAGTTTATGGCCTGCAATACTCAGCAAATCAACACCCATGTCGTTTACATTTACGGGTATTTTGCCCAGCGATTGGGCCGCATCGGAGTGAAAAAAGATATTGTGTTTTTTGGCAAGTTCAGCGATTTCGGCAACAGGCTGAATGGTCCCGACCTCGTTATTGGCGTGCATAACCGTTATCAGGATGGTTTCAGGCCGGATAGCATTTCCCAGCTCCTCCATCATAACAATTCCATCTTCATCAACAGGAACATTGGTTATTTCAAATCCCTGTTGTTCGAGGTAACGGCAAACCTCAAAAACAGCCGGGTGCTCAACAGCCGATGTAATAATGTGATTCCCCCGGTGTTTATTTGCAAATGCAATGCCTTTAATGGCGTAGTTGTTCGACTCGGTGCCCCCACTTGTAAAAACAATTTCCGAAGGTTCGCAACCAATCAGATCGGCAACCTGGCCACGTGCTTTTTCCACTGCCATTTTTGTTTTTACTCCATAACTGTGCACACTCGATGGATTTCCGAAAAACTCATCAAGATACGGGCGCATGGCATCGGCCACCTCTTTTGCAATAGGTGTTGTGGCGTTATAATCGAGATAAATTGGTTCCAAAACTTAAATCTTTATTACAAATTTCTTTATCGGTTTTTATTCGCCGGGTGACTTTTTGTTTCAACTCATAGTCATCCGGTGAACAACATATTCTTTAACCTTCAGAGCATTTGCCAGAGGTTCATCTTTTTCAAAATTAAGGATTATTACTTTCTCCTGATTTCTTTTTGATGCTCCAAAATCGTAGGCTTTATCGTAATAAACCAGAGAAAGATCAGCCACTTTATTTAAATCCCCGGCATTGAGAGCTTTAATGGCTTCTTTGGTAACCTGTCCTCCCAGCCTCCGACTAATTTTCTCCAACTGTTCAATTAGCTGTTCTTTGGTAAAACTACCATATTCGCTCACCAGCCTTTTCACTCTTTCGTTTTTAGGGACTAGAATCTTAATAACACGAGCTTCCCTCATCTGCTTAAATAATGGCTCCGGAATTCCGCATTTCCCAAGCTGGCGGCTTTCGTCTTCTACCCAAATGGTTTTATTAAAGTCGAATTTACGCCATGCATCGGCCAGATTATTTTCAAACTGTTCATTTGTTGGCTGCGGCTCCTGTCCCAGCGGGCCAAAAGCAGAACCTTTATGATGAGCTATTGCTTCGATATCGAGAAACTGTTCACCCTGGTTCTTTAATTCTTTCAGAATATCTGTTTTCCCGCTTCCGGTATAACCTCCCAAAATCACCATACGGGCAGGGCGCGAAAACTGCTCCCTGATATATTTCCGGTAAGCCTTGTATCCGCCTTCAAGGACAAAAACTTTGAGACCGGCTGTTTTGAATAACCATGCCATACTACCCGAACGCATTCCTCCCCTCCAGCAATGCACCATTACCTGTTTTTTGCGGGCGATTTTTTTTGCCTGTTTTACAAAACCTGACATTTTAGGCCCCACAAAATCGAGCCCAAGCAGCACCGCATTTTCCTTACCTCCCTGCTTGTACCTTATTCCAACCTGTCGGCGCTCTTCATTATCGAACAGAGGCATGCTAACCGCGCCCGGAATATGTGCCTGTTCGTATTCGGCCGGCGACCTGACATCTATCAAAGGAATAGTGTCGGTAAGCGGGAGCAGTTCTTCTATGGAGATTACTTTTGGCATTATTAGAATTAAACCTACAAAGGTAGGAATTTAACGAAATCAGTAAGCACATATGTTTCGTTCAACTATAAAAATATGTTCAATCGGATTAATATTGAATAAAGAATATCAAAATTTTTCTACTCCAATTCTTTCGCCGGATCCCAGAATTTTTCTTTAAAATTAATAATCTGATCGCCCTCCAGTTTAATGCCTTCATTTTCGAGTAACTCTTTCATGGCGTTCGGAGTGTCGAAATGATGCTTGCCGGTAAGTAAGCCGTTGCGGTTAACCACACGGTGTGCCGGTACAAATTCGTGATGCGAATGAGATGCATTCATGGCCCAGCCCACCATCCGGGCAGAGCCTGTAGTCCCAAGATAACTGGCAATAGCCCCGTAAGAAGTTACTCTTCCCTGAGGGATTTGTTTTACCACTTCGTACACTTTGCTGAAAAAGTCGGACATTTTATTGTTTATTGTCAATTGAGACTGCGACTGTTAACTGCCTACTCTCGTGCATCCCTCCCAAAACTCCGGTATTCATCCTTCTCAATTTCAATATCAGGCTCAATAAACTCGCTGTTGTGAATATTAAAAGCCAGATATTTAATTTTGATCCCACGGTCGAGCCACTGCTTTTCGTAAAAAGTTTTTATGCGTAAAATATTGTTTATCCCTTCCCATTCGTACAGGTTATCCGTTTCGGCCAAAACATTGAACTTATTTAAATGAACCATGGCATGGGTGTAAGTGTATTGAAAATTGCTGTCGGTTTTAAGGTGAATAATTCCGTCTGGCTTTAGGAAATTTTTGTATTTATTCAGAAAGATGGTTGATGTTAGCCGTTTCCGTGTTTTTTTCATTTGTGGATCGGGAAAAGTAAGCCAGATTTCATCTACTTCGCCCACTCCAAAAAACTGTGCAATAATTTCGATGTTGGTGCGTAAAAAGGCTACATTTTTAAGTCCTTTGTCTTTTGCCTGTTTGGCGCCTTTCCATAGCCGGGCACCTTTAATATCAACGCCAATAAAATTTTTATGCGGATTTTTTTCAGCCAGCTGAACGGTATATTCTCCTTTGCCACAGCCCAGTTCGAGCACTATTGGGTTTTGGTTTTTAAAAAACTCCCCGGCCCATTTCCCTCTTAAATGAAAGTTATCTTGTTTAATGGAGTGGTATGGTGCCTGAACAACATGCTCAAAGCTCTCCATTTCATTAAATTTTTCCAGTTTGCCTTTACTCACAATTAAAAGTATTAAACCCTTCTCAATCTCTCCGTCAGTTGACGGAAGAGGTCTTCCCCCTCCGGACGTATTAAAGGGGGCTGTTATTCTGTCTTCTCAACTCTGAATCCAACATCGCTAATGCCATCAAGTACTTCCTCTCTCATTCCGTGTTGAACATTGACTGTATAATCGCCTGATGCCGGAAAAAATACATTTCTCCGGTAAACAGCCTGCCTGGTTTTTAATCCACCAAATCCTTCGCCCAGCCATTTCCCTGAAGAATCGGCCAATACCATTTCAAAAGTATCTTTTACTGCTGTTCCGCCAGGCTGGATAATTTCGATAAAAAGCCAGAGGTTGCTGTAGCTGTATTTAACATCGTTTCGAATGTTTACGTACAAATTATTATTCTGAACCGTATCTGTAACAGGAATATTAAAAACCATCAACGAATCTTTATGCCATTTTCCATCGGGCACAGGCCGGTAATCTTCAAAAACACGGTTTACATCGCAAGCGAAAAAAATTACTACAATAAATCCGGTTATAATTAACTGAAATACTTTTTGCATAAACCTTTAACTGAAATTTTATCTTGATGTTTGATTACGATTAGGATTTGAACTACGTTTCACATTCCGTTTGAAATTTCTGTTCTTTTTCCGGTTTTGTTTTTTGGGCCGATTAAACCGGTTTACATCTTCCTGACCAACCATATTGTGAAAAGTTTCACTCTTTTTTGGTGAACTTTCATAACTGTCGGCAACCAGTCTTTCGGGCTTTTTCCCTGAACGGTTCATTCGCTGAATTTCTTTAACCCTTTTAACATTTACGGGGACAAGGCCCGATGGTCCATTGCCCTGGTGTGCATACCAATACGTATTGTTAAAAATATCAGATTTTAGGAAAATGTATGTGCCATTCTCTGTTTCCAAAGGAATATTATTTGGTGGGAAATCTTTTTGGGCATCAATATAAGAATCGACCTCAAAATTAAGACAACATTTCAATTTAGCACACTGTCCTGCCAGCTTTTGCGGATTCAGCGAAATCTCCTGATAGCGGGCTGCATTGGTAGTAACTGAGACGAAATTACACATCCAGGTAGAACAACAAAGTTCCCTGCCACACGGTCCTATTCCACCAATACGTCCGGCTTCCTGGCGTGCACCAATTTGTTTCATCTCAATGCGGATTCGAAATGTTTCGGCCAGCACCTTAATTAATTGCCTGAAATCTACCCTGCCATCGGCGATGTAATAGAAAATAGCTTTGGTTTTATCGCCCTGGTATTCAACATCGCCAATTTTCATATCCAGATTCAGGTCTTTAACAATCTGCCTCGACTTAATCATTGTATCATGTTCCAGTGCAATGGCGTCTTTCCATTTATCAATATCAACCGGTTTGGCTTTTCTGTAAACTTTTCTGAATTCGCCATTATTTAATGTAACCTTGTGGCGATTCATTTGCTCAAATACCAGTTCGCCCATTAAAGAGATTATGCCAATGTCATGCCCCGGACTTCCCTCAACAGCTATCAAATCACCCACTTTAAGTTTCAGGTTGTTTACATTCAGGTAATAGTCTTTACGCGTATTTTTAAACCGGACCTCGACAATATCTTCGCCTTTTATGGCTGATTTTATATCGCTTAACCAATCGGTGACCTGCAATTTGGCACAGCATGCAGCCTCCGAATCACAAATTCCTCTTTCTATTATATCAGTCTGTTGCATAATTGAAATTAATATGAACAATTACCTTAATGAATTGATACGGTTGCACATATCGCTTACAAATGTAATGATTAATAATAATTTGGAGTGAATAGGTTCTGAAAATAGAAATAAAACAAGATAAATACCGCTTTAAATCATTCAAATTTTAATAACCCAGCTTATCGTTTTATCAGCCTCACCATCCTCAGGGCTGTATCGAGAAAAATAATGCGCGGATTACCGTTCATTGCGATGTGTTTTATTCCCAGCTCGAACTCGTTGGCAAAGGGTACAATGTTTCGTTCGTTAATAAACCGGGCAAACCGCTTTCCCCATTCTTTTTCTTCCTGATTCATATACACAATCTCCTCGTGTTTCATATTCGAAACAAAATATTCTCTAACCAAGCGAAGCGAAGCATTAAAAAAAGCTTTTTGCTTGTCGCGGCCTATTTTTGCCATCTCATCAGCCCAGCCGATTAACTCTTTTACCTCTCGTTTGTATGCAAAGCGCATCATCTCCTGGAACTTCTGAAAATAGAATTGTTCCTCTTCTCCTGGGTTCAGGTGTTCAAGTGCCTTAATAAAATTACCTGACGAAAGATGTACTACATCATTAACCAAAGCAAGCTCAATGCCTTCCCTCTGAAGCAGAGCATTTTTTAAAGAATCGTTGTCGATAAACGGAAATTTTACCAGTTGAGCCCGCGAGCGAATAGTGCCGATTACAGATTCCTCATTTTCGGTAATTAAAAGGAAAAGTGTTTTGCTGGGTGGTTCCTCAATCATTTTCAACAATTTGTTGGAACAGGCCAGGTGCATTTTTTCCGGCAGCCAGATAATCATTACCTTAAATTCTGACTCAAACGATTTCAGGTTCAATTTTCGCAGGATGGTTTCACTTTCGCGCTCGTAAATCAGCCCCTGTGCATTACCGGCATTAATATAATCGAGCCACTGGCTTAATTCGAAATATGGATTTTTTAAAACCATTTCGCGCCACTGCGGAAGGAAATCGTCGCTGACCGGATTTTTTAGATTTGGCGCATTAAATACCGGAAATACAAAATGCAAATCGGGATGGGCCAGCTTCTGGTATTTGTGGCACGACGGACAAACTCCGCACGAATCTTCATCGGTACGGTTTTTACATGAAATATATTGTGCATACGCTAAGGCCATAGCCAGTTTACCAGTTCCCGGCTGGCCCGAAAACATCTGGGCATGACTAACCCGCCCTTCCTGTACCGAACGGATGAGCCGCTTTTTTATCTCGTCTTGTCCAATTACATCTTTAAAAAACATATGCCAAAAATAGCAAATTCCAAGCTCCAAAAAACAAATATCAAATAAATTCCAAACTCCAAATTGCCAATTTTCAAAATAGGATTCGGCAGTGGATTTCGAAAATTGATAATTGAACCTTACGTGCCAGCAGGCTGGCTGGTTTGAGATTTGATGTTTGTACTTTGGTACTTTTCAACTTTACCACAACATTAAATTCTTGTTGCATAAAATTAGCACCTGAAATGGTCGGAATTTATTTTTTATCTTTGATTGTTTTTTAGAAACTCATAAAAAATAATATAATGCAAACAATTAGCAACTACGATTTTACAGGCAAGAAAGCACTTATCCGTGTTGACTTTAACGTGCCGTTAAACGAAAATTTTGAGATTACCGACGATACCCGAATGAGGGCAGCGCTTCCAACTATTAAAAAAGTAATTGAAGGCGGTGGTTCTCCAATTATTATGTCTCATCTTGGCCGTCCGAAAAATGGGCCGGAAGATAAATTTTCTTTGAAACCCTTGGTAAATCACCTTTCGGAATTACTGGGTGGTGCAACTGTAAAAATTGCACCCGACTGCATCGGTGATGAAATAAAAGCTATGGCTGACAATGTTAAACCGGGTGAAGTTCTGATTCTTGAAAACCTTCGTTTTTACAAAGAAGAGACAAAAGGTGACGAAGAGTTTGCAGCGAAACTGGCCGAAAACGGCGATTGTTGGGTAAACGATGCTTTTGGCACAGCACACCGTGCTCATGCTTCAACAGCAGTTATTGCCAAATTCTTCCCCAACGATAAAATGTTTGGCTACCTGATTGAAAGCGAAGTTAAAAGCCTCGACAAGGTTGTAAAAGAGCCTCAACGTCCGTTTACTGCCATTATGGGTGGAGCAAAAGTTTCGTCGAAAATTACCATTATCGAAAATTTACTCGACAAAGTGGATAACCTGATTTTAGGTGGTGGAATGATTTTCACTTTTATAAAAGCCAACGGCGGCGACATTGGCGCTTCGCTTTGTGAAGACGAATTTCTTGAAACAGCTAAAAATATTCAGAAACTGGCAGCAGAAAAAGGCGTAAACCTGATTATTGCAGAAGACGTTGTAGCTGCCGATAATTTTAGTAACGATGCAAATACCCAGACTGTTCCTGCGGGAGAAATTCCGGAAGGCTGGATGGGGCTGGATGTAGGTCCTGATACAATTACTCAATTTAAAGAGGTGCTTGAAAAATCAGGAACAATATTATGGAACGGTCCTGCGGGTGTATTTGAAATGGAGAAATTTGCAGCAGGTTCGGTAGCTATTGGTGATGCAGTTATCGAGGCAACTAAAAAAGGAGCTTTCTCGCTTGTGGGTGGTGGCGACTCGGTTGCGTTGGTTAACCAGTTCGGATTTGCTGATGGTGTTTCGTACATCTCAACTGCCGGTGGTGCATTGCTTGAATACCTCGAAGGAAAAACACTTCCTGGTGTTGCAGCGGTGAGAGGAAAGTAAAGCCCCTCTTAATCTCCCCAACGGGGAGAAATAAAAAAACAAAAAACTACAACAATACTTTTCATAAGCCCGGTTCGTCAGTTGACGGATCGGGCTTTTTATTACCACGATTTTGCTGTAACTTTAATAGAAAAATGAAAAAAACAGATCTTGTTGATGAACGATTCCCTGATTTTAACTGTGCACAGACAGTATTCAGCCTTCATACCAAAGAGTTGGGAATTGACGAAGAAACGGCATTAAAAATTGCCAGTGGCTTTGGTGGCGGTATGGCCTGTGCGGAAACTTGTGGCGCAGTTACCGGCTCGTATATGGTAATTGGCATGAAACACGGGCATGCAACTTCTGACCCCGATCAAAAAGCTTTTACTAAAGAAAAAATCATGCAGTTTAACCAGAAGTTTATGGAGGTGCATGGCAGCTTAATTTGTAAAGAACTTACAGGTTACGATATTTCAACTACCGA
>JBDLJS010000115.1:0-11025 GCA_039714235.1 Bacteroidota bacterium
ATGCCCAGTCGCGTATTTTTGAAGAGGCTCTCAGAAAAATAAATATTCCCTACAAAATTTACGGGGGATTAAGCTTTTATCAGCGCAGGGAGATTAAAGACTTGCTGGCTTATTTTAGAATGATAATTAACCCGGCCGATAACGAAGCTTTAAAACGTATTATTAATTACCCTGCCCGTGGAATTGGGCAAACAACCCTGTCGAAGCTGGAAAAAGCCGCTGTAACCAACGAAACTTCAATCTGGAAAATAATAACTGCATTACCTGAAGTTAACCATGCCAACCTGAACCGTGGAACCAGCGCAAAAATTCTGAATTTTGTTTCGCTAATCGAACAGTTTAATAAACTGGCTCAGGAAGCAGAAGCATTCGACACGGCAAAATCCATTGCAGAACAAACGGGAATTCTGAAAGAACTGTACAACGATAAATCGCCCGAAGGTTTAAGCCGGCACGAAAATATCCAGGAATTGTTAAATGGTATCCAGGAATTTAGTTTAACCGCCAAAGAAGAAGGCCTGCCTGATAAACTTGGAAATTATCTGGAAGATGTTGCTTTGCTCACCGACCAGGACAATGAAAAAGACGAAGACCGGAATAAAGTTACACTAATGACAGTGCACTCGGCAAAAGGCCTTGAGTTTAAAAATGTCTTTGTGGTGGGTTTGGAAGAAAACCTCTTCCCTTCTAACCAATCGGGCGAAAACAAACCGGAAGCACTTGAAGAAGAAAGAAGGCTGTTTTATGTGGCACTTACCCGGGCAAAAGAAAATGCATGGCTCTCGTTTGCAAACCAGCGTTACCGCTGGGGAAACCTCGACTTTTGCACTCCCAGCCGGTTTCTCGAAGAGGTGGATGAAAAATTCCTCGACAACAATAATTTCAAAAATTTGTCAACCTCTTCCGGCCAGCAAAATGATGATTTTGTATTCGACAGGCCAAAACAAAGGTTTGCCAGGCGTCAGCCGCCGTCAGCATTTAAAACCCGCGATTCGCAAAACATTTTCAATAAAAAACTCGTTTCGTTAAAAGAAACAGGCGAAAAGCAAAGTTCTTTTATTGGCGACGATCCGGCAAAGATTCAACCCGGGATGGTGGTTGAGCACCAACGGTTTGGCGAAGGGAAAGTTCTGAAAGTAGAAGGAATCCCGCCAAACATTAAAGCAACCGTGTTCTTTCAAACAGCCGGGCAAAAACAATTGCTGCTGAAGTTTGCCAAATTAAAAATTAAGGGTTAACGACTGATTACTAATAAATAATTCGTGTTTTTACAGGAATTCATTAGTTTTGCATCGACACTTCGGGAACAAAACCACCATTTACCTGAAAATTTAAATTATCGAAAAAAGTTTTTAAGATGGATTATAATACTAACAGAAAAAAAATGGCACTTCCTGAATATGGAAGAAATATACAAAGCATGGTTGACTACCTGCTAACCATTGAAGACCGCGAAAAAAGGAATAAATCGGCTCAAACCGTTATCGATGTTATGGGTAATTTATTTACGCATTTACGCGATATTGCCGAATTTAAACATAAGCTCTGGGACCACCTGGCAATTATGTCCGATTTCCAATTAGACATCGACTATCCTTACGACCCGCCGTCGCCAGACATTCTTACTGAAAAACCAAACCGGGTTCCGTATAGCCAGAATTATATAAGGTATAAACATTACGGGCGTACCATGGAACTGATGATTAATAAAGCTTCCGAATATGAAGGAGAACAAAGGGAAATTATGATTGAACAGCTGGCAAACCACATGAAAAAATCGTACCTGGCATGGAATAAAGATGCCGTTACAGATGATAAGATTTTCATGGATCTGGATGAGTTATCCAAAGGGCAATTAAAACCAACTGAAGGTTTGCAACTTGCCGATGCTAAATCCCTTCTCGGCAAAAAGAAAAAACCAAAAAGAAAAAAATAATCTTTTCAACTAATCTCCATGTCAACTTTTAAAATAGAAGGGGGATACAAACTAAACGGTAATATCGAACCGCAGGGGGCAAAAAACGAAGCTCTCCAGGTTATTTGTGCCGTTCTGTTAACCGATAAAGATATAATTATCGGGAACATACCTGAAATCAGGGACGTTTTAAAACTTGTCGAAATTTTAAAGGGGCTTGGGGTTAAAACTGAACGGTTAAAGAAAGGATACTTCAGGTTTAATGCCGCCCGAATCAATATCGATTTTCTTAAAAGTGCAGAATATGCCAAACAGGCTGCAGGGCTGCGGGGCTCAATAATGATAATAGGCCCTTTGCTTGCACGTTTCGGGCAGGGATTTATTCCCCAACCCGGGGGAGATAAAATTGGCCGCCGCAGGGTGGATACACATTTTACCGGGCTGCAAAAACTAGGGGCAAAATTTGAGTTCGACATTGAAAAACACTGGTATTCGGTTACTGCATCTAAATTAACTGGGGCTTATATGCTACTCGACGAAGCATCGGTAACCGGAACCGCCAACATAGCTATGGCCGCCACCCTGGCCGAAGGAACCACAACCATTTACAATGCTGCATGCGAACCTTACCTGCAGCAACTGTGTAAAATGCTGGTTTCAATGGGTGCTAAAATAACCGGAATTGGTTCTAACCTGCTAACAATCGAAGGCGTAACTTCGTTAAATGGCTGCACTCACCGGGTGCTACCCGACATGATTGAGGTTGGCAGTTTTATTGGCCTTGCCGCAATGACCGCTTCTGAAATTACAATAAAAAATGTCGGTATAGAACACCTGGGAATTATCCCCGAATCGTTTCGCAGGCTCGGAATTAAAGTAAAACAGTCAGGCGATGACCTTCTTGTAAACAATACCAGTAATTACGAAATTGAATCATATATCGATGGTTCAATCATGACCATTTCCGATGCACCATGGCCGGGACTGACACCCGACCTGTTAAGTGTTTTTCTGGTGGTTGCCACACAAGCAAAAGGCAGTGTACTTATTCACCAGAAAATGTTCGAAAGCCGCCTCTTTTTTGTCGATAAGCTTATCGACATGGGTGCGCAAATTATTTTATGCGACCCGCACCGGGCAACCGTTATCGGCCTCGACCGAAAACACTGTTTGCGAGCCACAAAAATGACATCGCCCGACATTCGTGCAGGAATCGCACTTCTTATTGCTGCCATGTCGGCAAAAGGAACAAGCACCATCGAAAACATTGAACAAATCGACCGGGGGTACGAAAATATCGATGTTCGGTTAAATCGATTGGGAGCTAAAATCTCAAGAGTTTAAATCTAAATTCTGAACTTTCACCTTCAATTTGTGTTAATATGACATAAAATTATATTTTTGCGCCATCATGAAACACAAACAAATTTATATGAAGAAATTAATTTTATTTGCAGCAATTGTATTTATCGGTACTGCAGTTACAGCTCAACAAAAAATTGGTATCAATATTGGAAACCAGGCACCTGAATTAGTCGGTAAAACGCCATCAGGTGAAACCATTAAACTTTCTGACACCAAGGGAAAACTGGTATTGCTCGACTTCTGGGCAGGATGGTGTAGCCCTTGCCGCAGAGAAAACCCAAACGTTGTTAATGCTTACAATCAGTATAAAGACACAAAATTTACAAACGGTGACGGCTTTGTTGTTTTTAATGTTTCGCTAGACAAGACAGAAAGCCAATGGAAAGGTGCAATAGCGAAAGATAAACTCAATTGGCCTTATCACATAAGCGATTTAAAGGGCTGGTATTCGAAACATGCTGCAGTTTATGGTGTTCGCAGTATCCCTGATAATTTCCTTTTGGATGAAAATGGTGTTATTATCGGCCGTAAATTAAGAGGCCCGGCCCTGGAAGCAGCGCTAAAAAAATATGTAAAATAGCCTGTCAGAAAGGCTTTTATCAAATATTCAAGATTGTCCAAATTGGCACTCAATTTATTCATTGGGTGCCAATTTGTCTTTTATAGCAGCATGGCAAATTTTTTGTTATAGCAAGCAGCAGTAAAATTGGTATAAAATGGCAGAAGAAAAAGTAAATAAATCAGGGAATAACGAAGAAGAGATTGTGGAGAATGTCTCCAACACTCAGGAGACAGATAAAGCAACCCCAAATGCAGATGAGGTAGCCGAAGAAAAGCCCGAAAAAAAGAAGAAAACAAAAAAAGACAAAAAAGAGGCTAAACTTGAACAGTTAGGTGCAAAACTTCAGGAAATACAAGATAAACACCTGCGTTTACAGGCTGAGTTCGACAATTTTCGCCGTCGTACAATGAAAGAAAAAGCCGAGCTGATTAAATCGGGCGGTGAATCAGTTTTGGTAAATATACTTCCGGTAATCGACGACTTTGAACGTGCACTCGATTCATTAAAAGATGTATCGGACGAAGATGCGGGAAAACAAGGCACTGCCCTCATCTACAACAAATTCCAGGAATTTCTGAAACAAAATAATGTAAAGGAAATTGACGCTTTGCACCAGGATTTTGATGTTGATCATCATGAAGCATTGACAAAAATTCCTGCTCCTGAAAAGAAGCTGAAAGGAAAAGTAGTTGATGTAATTCAAAAAGGTTACTGTTTAAACGAAAAGGTAATCCGGTTTGCCAAGGTTGTAATCGGAGAATAATTTGATTTATGGAAACGATGACAAAAAGAGATTATTACGAAGTTCTTGACGTCAGTAAAAACGCTACTCAGGAAGAGATAAAAAAGGCTTACCGGAAAAAGGCACTCAAGTTTCACCCCGATAAAAACCCGGAAGATAAAGAGGCTGAAGAGAAGTTTAAAGAAGCTGCCGAGGCTTACGAGGTATTAAGTAGTCCTGAGAAAAAGCAACGATACGACCAGTTTGGACACGCCGGAATGAGCGGTGCTGCAGGTGGTGGATTCGGCGGTGGATTCTCTGACATTGAAGACATTTTTTCGGCATTTGGCGATATTTTTGGCGGCCACTTTGGCGGCTTTGGAGGTTTTGGAGGCGGAGGCCGTAGCCGTGGCGGACGACGCGTAAGCCGGGGTTCCGATTTGCGTGTAAAAGTACAACTCAACCTCAAGGAAATTGTAAATGGTGTTGAGAAAAAAATAAAGGTGAAAAAATATGTAGCCTGTCAGCATTGTAACGGAACAGGTGCGAAAAATGGGTCGGCTTACTCAACCTGTGGAACCTGTGGTGGAAATGGCCAGGTTACCAGAATAGCCAATACTTTGCTTGGGCAAATGCAAACCACATCTACCTGCCCCACCTGTCAGGGCGAAGGAAAAATGATAACCGACAGGTGCAATCATTGCGGAGGCGAAGGTGTAACCCGCGATGAAGAGGTAATCAGCATTAATATTCCGGCAGGAGTTGGCGAAGGGATGCAACTGAATGTTTCGGGCAAAGGAAATACCGGACGCCGCGGCGGAATTAACGGCGACCTGCTGGTGGTTATTACAGAAGAAGATCATCCTGAACTGGTACGCGATGGAAATAACCTGATTTATAATCTTTTCCTGTCGTTCCCCGAAATTACACTCGGAACAACAGCCGAAATCCCAACTGTAGAAAGCAAGGTAAAAGTAAAAATTGATGCCGGTACACAGCCGGAAAAAATACTTCGTTTACGCGGAAAAGGGATTCCTGATGTAAATGGCTACGGAAGAGGAGATTTATTGGTTCGTGTCCACGTATGGATTCCGAAAAAGCTGAGCAGCGAAGAAAAAAGGACACTTGAGAAACTTTTGAATTCACCGGGATTTCAAGGTGGGCCATCGGCATCTGAAAAATCATTTTTCGAGAAAATGAAGGACATGTTCGACTAGTTTCCATGTCGTTAAACATCTGGTGGTTTAAAAAGATTATAGTAATTTTAAACACGTAACTAATCTTTTAAAACGACCTAATGATGAAAAAGCTTTTTTTTATTCTTGTTATTTTAGGCATAACATTATCAGGATATGCCGATTTGAAACCCAAACAAATTGTCGGAAAATGGAAATACGAAGTTGATGCTGGAGGAGAACTCTTAACCGGTATTTTTAAGTTTGCCGAAAAGGAGGGAAAACTGGTTGGTGAAATTATTTCTGACGACGGATATAATATTCCTTTCAGTAAAATTGAGTGCAAGGAGGACAACAAACTTTACATGGAAGCCAAAACCGACTACGATTTAATAAAAATCGACGTTAAGGTTGACGGTGACAAATTTTCCGGAATGGGCACGAATTACGAAGGCGAAGCTCCGATTACCGGGAAAAAGGTGGAATAGCCAATTCTACATTCTCCCATATACCTGAATATTTTAATAATTGAAGTTATTTAAAGTTAGACCGAAAACCGAGATAGATAACAGAAGAATAATTTGTAAATATCAGGCACAAAAGTAATTTTGTTATCATTATAACCCAGGAAGTGATAGATTTTAAAATAAAATATAGTTTCCTTGAAACTGTCCTTCAACAGGAAATTCTTAAAAAAGGAGTAAAAAAATCTTTTAAGAAAAATGAAGCCATAATTACCGAAGGTCAGTTTATAACCAGCTTCCCACTGGTGCTTAATGGTCTTATCCGCATTTCCAGAACCAACGAAGACGGGAATGAACTTCTGCTTTATTATTTACAGGAAAACGAAGTTTGCGCCATGTCGCTAACCTGCTGTATGGCACGCCAGACAAGCGACATAAAAGCAGTGGCAGAAGAAGATACCGAAGTAATTTTGCTGCCGGTTGAGATGCTGGATAACTGGATTACCAAATATCCGAGCTGGAAACAATTTGTAATGCACTCTTTCCGAAACCGTTTTCGTGAATTTATAAACACACTTGATGCACTTGCTTTTATGAAACTGGATGAACGGTTAATTAAATATTTTACCGATCGATATAAAAAATCAGGGATAACAACCTTTTCAGGAACACACCAGGATCTGGCCCTTAAGCTAAATTCTTCGCGCGAAGTAATATCAAGATTACTAAAAAAGCTCGAAAAAGATGGAAAAATCGAACTTTCAAGAAATTTTATCGATTTTTCCAAACTTGTGTGACCTAAATTACATTCCAGTCTGGGAACTCTTATTTTATTTGCAGTACAAATTCAGATTAAACATAGTTAATAACTATTGTTTCATAATTTTTTTGGGTTATAAAATCGGTTAGTAGTTG
The DNA here is from genome assembly GCA_039714235.1 of Bacteroidota bacterium. Taxonomy (GTDB): domain Bacteria; phylum Bacteroidota; class Bacteroidia; order Bacteroidales; family Prolixibacteraceae; genus Draconibacterium. Next base: position 7,118 of record JBDLJS010000115.1, read on the forward strand.
AAGGTTGATGAGCCATCTGCCAGTGGGCGGGTGGCTCTTTCTTTTTATATCATTCAATGGATAGATCCAATTTTCTGAGATAAATACAAAAAATTGGGAAGGTGCATTATTACTATCTTGACATAAAAACCAAAAAAATAAATATTTGAAATAAGAAATAAATTTCCAGATTTTATCCTCCCCATTTTTTTTACCAGGCTCCACACACACCATTTCAGTTAATGTTAATTTCATATTGAAAACTTATCGGTGATTAAAACCTCTGCTTCAGGATAAAATAATGATATTTGTCACAATTATTACAGCATTATCAACCTTAAAAAAAATGCCACATGTTCAAAATTCAAACTTTGAATAAAATCGACCCTGACGGGTTAAAATTATTTCCACTGGGAGACTACGAAATAGCAAGCGAATTACCCAGCCCCGATGCAATAGTTTTACGCAGTTTTAAAATGCACGACATGGAGCTTCCATCGTCGCTGAAAGCAGTTGCCCGTGCCGGAGCCGGAGTTAACAACATCCCTATTGACAAATGTACCGAACAGGGAATTGTAGTTTTTAACACACCTGGAGCAAATGCAAATGGTGTAAAAGAAATGGTAATTGCCGGACTGATGCTATCGTCGAGAGATATAATTGGTGCAACTAACTGGGCAAAAACACTTGTTGGCGAGGGCGATGCAGTTCCTTCGCTGGTTGAACAGGGGAAAAAGAATTTTGCCGGACAGGAAATTAAAGGAAAAACCCTGGCTGTTATTGGGTTGGGTGCAATTGGTGTACTGGTAGCCAATGCTGCCAGCGCCCTGGGCATGAAGGTAATTGGTTACGATCCCTACATGTCGGTAAAACATGCCTTAAAACTAAGCCGCAATGTTACCTGGGTTGAAGGTATTCAACCGCTGCTTGCGCAGGCCGACTATGTTACTTTAAATATCCCGCTGACACCTGATACAAAAGGTTACATCAACAAAGAAAAGTTCAGAATGATGAAAGAGGGAGTAAAGATCCTGAATTTTGCCCGTGGCGGATTAGTGGACAAAACCGATTTAAAAGATGCATTTGATTCAGGTAAAGTTTCGTGTTACGTTACCGATTTCCCTGATGAAAGTTGCTTAAAAATGGATAAAGTAATTTCTATTCCGCACCTTGGTGCTTCAACCAAAGAATCGGAAACAAACTGTGCAATAATGGCTGTTAACCAGGTACGCGAATACCTTGAAAACGGAAACATTAAAAACTCAGTTAATTTCCCTGCTGCCGAAATGGAAAGAAACGGCGGTAGCAGGATTTTAATTGCCAACAAAAACGTTCCGAATATGGTTAGCCAGATATCATCGGTTTTGGCAGATGAAGGGCTGAATATTGATAACATGCTGAATAAAAAACGCGATGATATTGCTTATAACATTATCGACGTAGCCTCGGAAAGTGTTGACGAAGCGATTAAAGAAAAACTGCTTGCCATAGATGGTATTTTTATGGTACGTGTTATCAACGCATAGGTAAAAGAAAACCACAAAGCAGGAAGATATAATCTAAGCCAGGGTGCCTACAAGTGCCACTGGTTTTTTTTATTCTTAATATTTCATAATAACGATAGATTTACAAACCCGAAATGCCTCATTTTTATTACATTTGCCATTCCTGTCCTGACTAATTTTTTAAAAGTACAATCATGAGCAAAAGCATTGAAATTAAGGCAGCCGACAATATTCGTATTCTGGCTGCATCGATGGTAGAAAAGGCAAAATCAGGCCACCCTGGAGGAGCAATGGGTGGAGCCGATTTCGTTAATATCCTTTATACCGAGTTTCTGAATTACGACCCATCGGATATGACATGGGCAAACCGCGACAGGTTTTTCCTCGATCCGGGACATATGTCGCCTATGTTATACGGAGTTCTTGCCATGGCAGGATTCTACAGCATGGATGATTTGGCCAATTTTCGCCAGTGGGGAAGCATAACACCCGGGCATCCTGAAGTGGATGCAATTCGTGGCATTGAAAACACATCGGGGCCATTGGGTCAAGGACACGTAATGGCAGTTGGTGCAGCCATAGCCGAACGGTTTTTGGTTGAACGTTTTGGAGATTGGATGGCTCATAAAACATACACTTTTATTTCTGACGGGGGTATCCAGGAAGAAATTTCGCAGGGCGCCGGCCGTATTGCAGGGCACCTAGGGTTAAGCAACCTGATAATGTTTTACGACTCGAATGACATTCAACTTTCTACAACAACAGAAGAAGTTACAGGTGAAGATACAGAAAAAAAATACGAAGCCTGGGGCTGGAATGTAATTACCATTACAGGTAACAATTCGGCTCAGATTCGTGAAGCTTTGGCAGCAGCCAATACCGAAACTGAAAAACCTACCCTGATTATTGGGAAAACCATTATGGGAAAAGGAGCTGTAACAGAGACAGGAGACAGTTTTGAAAGAAAAACTGAGACTCATGGTATGCCGTTGTCTGGCGCAGGAGCTTCGTACGCAAAAACTATAGAAAACCTGGGTGGCAACGCTGAAAATCCATTCCTTATTTTCGACGATGTACAGGAACTATACGATAAAAGGAAACTGGAATTAATAGAGGAAGCGGCACGTAAAAAGGCCATGCAGGCAGAGTGGGAAGCGGTAAATCCTGAATTGGCAGCCAAACTTCAGAAATTCTTTTCAGATAAAACTCCTGAGTTCGATTTCTCGAAAATTGAGCAAAAAGCAAACAGTGCAACCCGCGGGGCATCGAGCGCCGTACTGGCAGCTTTTGCCGATGAAATTGAGAATATGATTGTTGCTTCTGCCGACCTCTCGAATTCAGATAAAACCGATGGTTTCCTGAAAAAAACAACTGCATTAAGCAAAGGCGATTTTAGCGGTTCATTCCTGCAAATGGGTGTTTCTGAACTGACCATGGCCTGTTTAATGAATGGTATGGCACTGCACGGCGGTGTTATTCCGGTTGGCGGAACATTCTTTGTTTTTTCCGATTACATGAAACCTGTAGTCCGCATGTCGGCATTAATGGGGCTTCCGGTAAAATTTGTGTGGACCCACGATGCATTCCGTGTTGGAGAAGACGGCCCCACACACCAGCCTGTTGAGCAGGAAGCTCAAATCCGCCTGATGGAAAAACTGAAAAACCACAAAGGTGAAAACAGTATGCTTGTTCTTCGTCCGGCCGATGTACACGAAACCACGGTAGCCTGGAAAATGGCACTTGAAAACACCTCTACCCCATCGGGTTTGATTTTGTCGCGTCAGAATATTAAAAACCTTCCGGTTAACAGCGATGCTTACCAGTCGGCTCTCAAGGCAGAAAAAGGAGCATATGTTGTATCGGCGTCCGAAGGAACTCCTGATGTTGTTTTGCTGGCCAGTGGCTCGGAAGTTTCGACATTGGTTGATGGCGCTGCACTGCTGGCCGAAAAAGACGGGATTAAAGCCCAGGTTGTTTCGGTTCCTTCTGAAGGAGTTTTCAGAAATCAGTCAAAAGAATACCAGCAAAGTGTGCTTCCTGTGGGAGTGCCGCGTTTTGGTATGACTGCCGGATTACCAGTTACACTTGAAGGTTTGGTTGGCGAAAACGGAAAAGTATGGGGAATGGAATCGTTCGGATACTCTGCTCCGTATACTGTTTTAGACGAAAAACTTGGTTTTAACAGCGAAAATGTATACAACCAGGTAAAAGAGATGCTGGCTTAAATTTTTATAATAAAATATTTTTAGAAGGGTGCTTCCGGAAAGGGGCACCTTTTTTTGTGCCCAAATCAAGTTAAATCTGATACTAAATAAAATGGTATTATTAATCTGTTTAACAGTAAGTGAATGGTGAATCTTAAATGCCACAAAAAAAAGCGGCCCGATAAAAACCAAGCTGCTTTATTATATATTGAAGTTGTTT
>JBDLJS010000116.1:0-10965 GCA_039714235.1 Bacteroidota bacterium
GAATCTCATTTTCACAGATAAAAATTATTTTTAAAATCTCCATACTAAAATCTCATTCCATTTGTTTTCTTATTTTTGCGACTTAATAAATTTTGTTTGATGAAGGGAATTTTGAGGTTGATGTTTATGGGAGTTGGGTTCATAGCCGTAATGAGTCAGTTTTTATCTTGCCGGCCGAAGGCTGAAAAGAAAAGTGAAGTACCTGAACAAGATACGGTTGTTGTTATAAAGGAACCGGTGTTGAAATACGGCCTTCCGGTTGATTCGTTTGTTGTTGAATCCGGGACTGTTAAAAACAACGAGTACCTGAGCCAAATCCTTAACCCAAGGGGAGTAAACATGGGGACCATCGATAAAATCGCACGGAAATCGAAATCAGTTTTCGATGTGAGAAAGATTAAAAGTGGTGAGAACTATTCAATTTTTTCCTCCCCCGATTCAGTACCACAGCCTAAATATTTTATTTACGAAAACTCAGCTGTTGAATATACTGTTTTTGAGCTGTCCGATACCCTTGGTATTTATCGTGGAGAAAAGGAAGTAGAAACCAGGTTGCGAACTTCGCAGGGTGTGGTTGAAACATCGCTGTGGAACACGATGATTGATAACGGGCAGGATCCTGTTTTATCACTGGAACTTTCAGATATTTTTGCCTGGACCATCGATTTTTTTGCTATCCAGAAAGGCGACCGTTTCAGAGTGATTTACGATGAACAATTTGTCGACTCTGTTTCGATAGGGATTGGCGAGATTTACGCTGTTCAGTTCGATCACTATGGTGAGGAGAATTATGCCTTTATATTCAACCAGGACGAACGCATGGATTATTTCGACAAAAAGGGCAATAGTCTCAGAAAAGCATTCTTAAAGGCTCCCTTACAGTTTTCACGAATTAGTTCGCGGTTTTCGAACAGCCGGATGCATCCTGTTTTGCGCATTCGCCGCCCGCATCATGGTGTTGATTATGCAGCACGCAGGGGAACCCCTGTAATGAGTATTGGCGATGGTACTGTAATTGCCAAAGCTTATCAGAAAAGAGGTGGTGGCAGATATCTGAAAATTAAACACAATTCGGTTTATACAACAACCTATATGCACCTTTCTGGATACGCCAAAGGAATATCAACAGGTATAAGGGTAAAACAGGGGCAGGTAATTGGTTATGTAGGGTCAAGTGGACTGGCTACCGGGCCACACCTCGATTTCAGGGTACATAAAAACGGTAGCCCTGTTGATCCGTTAAAAGTGAAAGCTCCGCCGGTTGAACCTGTAAAAGAAGAGAATATGGAGCGATACGTTGCCGTTAAAGATTCGCTTCTGAATGAGCTTCAGAAGATTGAATGGGAGCAGCAAATTCTGGCTGAATCGAAATAATTACTTATGCTCTCTTAAAATCCAAAACTCAACCCAATCATTGCACGAGGTGAAATTTCGGGTTGGTTAATGGCATCATCAGCATCTTTATAGACAAAACGCACGTTGTCATTTTGGTTGTCTTTTCTCGCATTTACATTGTCATTATCCGGACTGTATGATGTGTCGTGCCCTGTTAATGTGTCATTGAAAAAGTAATCGAGGCCAAATGCTAAAATAAGTTTCACTTTCCGGGTCATTTTAAAATGGCTCTCAAAACCTCCGCCAACTCCCCATTGTTTCGAAATAATATCAAAGTCCTCATTCCCACCAATATATTTAAAATTTCCTTTAAAGTTCGAATACCTTGGGCCCAGAACAAAGTAGGAGTGTTCGATTTTAAAAAGCGAAACCGGCAACAGAAAATCAAACCTGTAGTCGAAAGCACTTCCACTCTTTTCGGGAACTCCGTTCGTATTATTATTGATAAAAATGCGTCTTGCATCCGGTGAATATCCGGGATTGAATACACTATAGCCAGCCCCAAGGCGAAGTCCAAAGGGAAATTGCTCGGCAAAATCAGTTAATTTAATATTTGCCTGTGTCCCGAATCCGGCGTTGTACCCGGTTAAAACTTCAACTGAAAAATGAGGATTTTTTTCAATTTTTTCCTGCCCAAATGATACTGAATAAATACTGGTAATAAATAAAACAATGGAAAGAAATGTACTTGTCTTTTTCATAACGGAGTTTGTTAATAAGTCTGAATTATCAGTGGTATTAAACCAATGTATATTAATCTAATGGTATTTTAATAACGTATAAACTGTAAATAAGTTTTTTTACAATTAATAATACCATTTTTTTAGAATCGGTCTAAATTCAGTAACCTCAAAATGTTTGTGTTAGTCAAAAAATTGTAAGGCTTCATAAGGTGATAATTTGTTGTTGAAGAAACCGGGAGTTAGTTTTATTTTCTTTTGAATTCAACGGTATAAGTAATAGGAAAATCACCTTCTTCGTAAATCATATCTTTCAATACTAATTGTTGTTCAGTCAGTTCAATGTCAATTGTTACCCGATCCGGCTCTTGTGATTCGTCAAAAATAAATTCGAGGTAAATTTTTGTGTTCAATTTATTAATATCCCATGTGCCATTTTTATTCTCAACACCACAACCACTGGGTTTAACAATTACTTCACCATTTTCAACCGAAATGTCATACTTAACCTGCGTTGTTTCAATATTAATATCACCTTTTGCATTGAAATCAATATCCATCGCAATACAATCCAGTTCTTTTTTCAAGTCAGTATTTTTTATTCCGTCTTCATTTTCGTCGACTGGCTTCGAAGTAACGAAACTTATTGCTTCCCAGCTTCCGACAATAGGAGAGTCCGATTCATTTTCGGAGCAGGAAATTAAAACAATAAGAATAAAAATATAAAATAGCTTTTTCACCTGTAATCTTAATTAGAATACTAAAATAATGATTTGTTTTAATTAATATACCAGCTTATTCTAACTGATTCTTTGGATTTTAAATAGATCGTCGCTACATTGTTAGAGGATTTGTTCATTCAAATCAGAGCCTATTTTACTAAACAACTAGAACTAATGAACATGAATGTATTCAAGACTTTCAGTTGGGTATTAATGTCTTTTGTCCTCTTATCGGTAATCTCCTGTAGTTTTTCAAACAAAAAATCCACGTTGGGTTCAGAAAAAGTAAATGTGAAAACTAATGTGCGTGCTTTTCCCGGTGCGGAAGGATACGGGGCTTTTACTAAAGGAGGCCGTGGTGGCGATGTTTATCATGTAACCAATTTAAACGATAATGGTGAAGGTTCATTACGTTTCGGAATAGAAAATGTAAATGGTCCCAGGACAATTATTTTTGATGTTTCAGGCACAATCGAACTGAAAGACAGGTTAACAGTGGCCAAACCATATCTTACCATTGCAGGACAAACAGCCCCGGGCGACGGAATAACCTTAAAAGATTATCCGTTTCAGATAATGGACACTCATGATGTTATTGTTCGGTACATTCGGATCCGACTAGGCGATGAAAACAAACCTGAAAATTCCGGATTCGATGCAATTCAAACCAACGATGTTTCTAACATTATTTTCGACCACATTTCAGCCAGTTGGGGGATTGATGCAATACATGATTTAAGGGGAGAGAAATTTACGTTGCAATGGTCGGTTTATGGCGAATGTCTGCACAACAGTCTTCATGAAAAAGGGGCTCATGCAATGCTGGCATCTTTTAGAGATTTAACAGATAATATCACTTTACACCACAATCTTTTTCACAGTAGTAGGAACCGGCACCCAACTCTGGGAGGAGGGAGTAAAACCAATGGTAACTCAATAGTAGATTTCAGAAACAATGTCGTTTTTAACTGGCAGGGGCCAACCAATCTGGGTGAATGTAAAATGAACCTTATCAATAATTATTATAAACCCGGAGCAAGTTCTAATCCGGAAGTTAAACCTATGGCTGTTAAGGCCCACGATGCTACAAAAAGTAAAGGATTTTCATCGGGCAATATTTTCCCATGGAACGAAGAATGGACAAAAGACAACTTTTCGGCAATTGAATACGTGTTGGGTTGGGGAAGTTACGACAGTACAACAAGGGAGGCATTTGTATTAACTGAAGAACTTGTTTTTGGAGAGGACAAACCGGAAACACAGACGGCCGAAAATGCATACGGACTGGTATTAAAAAATGCAGGTGCTTCAAAAGTTCGCGATGAAGTTGATGCCAGAATTGTTGCCGGTGTGAAAGACGGAACTAATCGATTAATAGATTCACAAAAGGAAGTTGGTGGTTGGCCTGAACTTAAATCTTTCCCTGCCCCGGTTGATACTGATCAGGACGGGATGCCCGATAACTGGGAAATAGAAAATAGATTCAATCCTGAAAATCCTGAAGACAGAAACGGTGATAAGGATAAAGATGGATTTACCAACCTGGAGGAATATCTGAACAGTTTAATTGCAATGCATTAATTATCTAAATCCTGAAAAATGAAAAAAGTAAAAAATTTATTAACCTTAATTATTAGTATAACCTTTAGCGTAATTGCAGTTAATGCACAAAACTGGACCAACTTGTTTAATGGCAAAAATCTGGATGGATGGGAGGTGTTAAAAGGGGAAGCCGAATATAAAGTTGAGGGAAATCAGGTTATTGGAATTTCAAAATCAGGATCGCCCAGTACTTATTTATGTACTAATAATCGCTACACGGATTTTATTATCGAAGTTGATGTAAAAATTGACATGGGCTTAAATTCTGGAATTCAATTTAGAAGCAACTCCATTGCCAGTTACAAAGATGGCACAGTGCATGGTTACCAGGCCGAAATTGATGTTTCAGAACGCAAATGGAGTGGAGGTATTTTTGACCAATCGAGAAGAGGTTGGATTTATCCGGTTACCATGAACAAGCCCGGACAGGAGGCATTTAAAAATGGAATGTGGAATAAATACCACATCGAAGCCATAGGAAATACCATTCGAACATGGGTGAACGGAGTGCAGGTTACAAACCTGGTTGACGACATGACAGCAGAAGGATTTATCGCGCTTCAGGTGCATTCAATTGGTAAAAAGAAAGAATTGGATGGTTTGCAGGTTCGTTGGAGAGATGCAAAAATTTTAACAGAAAATCCGGAAGTTTACAGATGGCAGGTGGCAGCTCATGCCAAAGAATTTAGCTGCCTGAAAAATGAACTAACTGAGAGCGAAAAAAGAAAAGGTTTCCGCTTGTTGTGGGACGGAAAAACAACGGAGGGTTGGAGAGGTCATAAATCAGAAACGTTTCCTGAACTTGGCTGGGAAATAAAAGATGGCGAACTTTCAGTACTAGAGTCGGGCGGTGCTGAATCGAGAAATGGTGGCGATATTGTTACCGTTGACAAATACAGTAATTTTGAACTGGAACTTGATTTTAAAATTACCGAAGGAGCAAACAGCGGAATTAAATATTTTGTGGATACTGAATTGAACAAAGGTGCCGGTTCTGCCATTGGCTGCGAGTTTCAAATCCTCGACGATAAAAAACACCCCGATGCAAAAAAAGGCACATCCGCGAATCGAACAGTTGGATCTCTTTACGATTTAATTACTGCAAAAAGTTATTCAGAACCTAACAAAAAGAAACGCGGTGCAAATCCGGGCGATTGGTGCAAGGCACGAATTATTGTAAAAGGAAGCCATGTTGAACACTACCTGAACAATATAAAAGTGGTGGAATACGATCGTCATTCACAAATGTTTAAAGCTTTGGTAGCCTATAGTAAATATGCCAGGTATCCCGATTTTGGACAGGCAGCCGAAGGGCATATTTTATTGCAGGATCATGGCAATTCGGTTTCATTCAGAACTATAAAAATAAGGGAGTTCTAACTAAAAAATTATCACCACAATGAGGTTACTTATAAAAATAAATTTGCTGGCATTTGTTTGCTTTTTTCTTTCTGTAAATTATGTTAATAGTTCAACAACAAAAGGAAAATCCAATATCTTATGGATTTTTATTGAAGATGCATCGCCACATATTAGTTGTTACGGCGAAACTGCCATTCAAACTCCAAATATCGATAAATTGGCAACTGAAGGAGTTCGGTTTGAAAATGCATTTGTTACTGCCCCTGTTTGCTCGCCGTCACGTTCTGCACTTGTAACCGGAATGTACCAAACAACTATTGGTGCCCACAATCACCGAAGCCAGGTAAATAAAGGCAAAGGCGGAGGTAATACCGAATATTACGAAAGTTATAACCTGCCAAAAGAAATTCCAATTGCCAGCAAATTATTCGAGGAGGCGGGGTATTTCTCGTGCAATGGAAATATGTCGGAAAGAGTCGGAAAGCAGGACTATAATTTTGTTAAAGAGAATATTTACGACGGAATTTCGTGGAAAGAGTCCCCAAATGGTAAACCTTTTTTCTGTCAGATTCAGTTGAAGGGAGGAAAAAACAGGAGTCGGATTGCAGAAACTGAGAACTTTAAACTTCCGCCATATTATTACGAAGATGAGTTGATGCGAAACGATTGGAAAGAGTACCTGGGTTCTTGGCTCGATACCGACGAGGATTTGAAACAAATAGTAACAGATTTAAAAGCTGCAGGAGTATACGACAACACACTTATTTTCTTTTTGACCGACCATGGAATTTCACACCTGCGCGGAAAACAGTTTTGTTACGATGAAGGAGTAAAAGTTCCGTTAATTGTAAAATTCCCAGGAAATAAAATGAAAGGAACTGTTCGAAATGATTTGGTAAAACAAATAGATTTATTGCCAACCTCACTTGCCTATGCAGATTTGCCTGTTCCTAAAAATATTCAGGGCAAAAATATTTTTGCTGAAAATTATAAAAATCAGGAATATATATATTCTGCCCGCGACCGCTGCGATGAAACTACCGAGATTATCAGAACGGTTAGAAGTGAAAAGTACAGGTACATCAGAAACTTCCTGAGTTATCGTCCACACGCTCAGCGCAACCAGTATAAAGATGGAAAAGAAATAAGCAAACACATGCGCGAACTTTTTGAAAATGGTAAGTTGAATGAATTACAAGCCAGATTCTATCAGCCAATGCGTCCACCAGAGGAACTTTACGACGTTGAAAAAGATCCCTTTCAGATTAATAATCTTGCCAGTGATCCAAAATATAATGAAGAATTATCGAAAATGAGGTCGGTACTTTATCAGTGGATGGCAGAGACCAATGATCCAGGATTAATTCCTGAACCTGTTTTAGAGGATCTGGGTAAAAAATACAGCAACAAATACACGGCTATGAAACAGCCTGGATATGCAGATATTCAAAAACGATTAATTGAAGTTATTGAGGCGGGCGAAAGAGGGAAGAATGAAGTATTGATGGAAAAAACAAACTCCAAAGATCCTTCTGAACGATATTGGGCGGTTACCTGGCTTGGTGTGAACAAAGTCAAATCAGCTCAGAAAAAGGTTGCCGAATTAACAAAAGACAAAGATGGTTCGGTGCGAATTGCCGCTAATCTTGCTCTTTATAAAATAGATTCCGGTTATAATCCAGTTCCGGCATTAGGCAAAGAACTTAAAAATGAAAACCTTTTAGTTGGGATGTACGCAATAAATGCTATTGAACAATCTGGAATCAGGAATGCTGAGGTTAAGGAATTTGCCGAAAAAGCAGTAAAAAGTGAATATGAATTTACACAACGATTTGGGAAATATTTGATGGTGTCAAATAAAGATAATTAAGTACAATTCAATGGAAAAGATTTCATATATTTTTCTGATTACGATCCTTTTTTCACTGTATTCATGTGATGGTAACAATAAAAGTCAATCCAAATCATTGATAAAGTTGACAAAAGAAAAAGAAAAGTTGAAAAGTGAAATTGATCATCCTGACTACATGAAGATTGTTCAGGTTTATGCTGATGCAATGATAGCTCAGGGAAGGGATTTTTACGGAACAGAAAACACCCCGTTGTTTGCCTCAACTTTGAATCGCAAAACAATGAAGATAGGGGCCGTAGAAGATTACGAAAGTATAAAAGGAGTACGCACAAATGACAGATCAATTAATGGAGCAAATATTTTACGGGATATTGGATTATTGGAGATTTTGTACACCCTTTCAGATTTAACGGGCAAGGAAATATATGCAGCGGAAGCAGATAAATGCATAAAATATTTTTTCACTAATTGTCAAAGTCCTAATACTGGCTTAATGGCCTGGGGAGAGCATTTGTACTGGGATTTTGAGAAAGAAGCTTGTGGATACGGGAAAGTTAATCAGGATTACCATGAAGCAGGTGTGTGGCCATTTTGGAATAAATGTTACGAGTTTGCACCCGAAGCATGTTGGAAGTTCGTTATTGGTGAGTGGGATCATCAAATTGCTAACAAAAAAACAGGACATTTTAGCCGACATGCCCGTTGGTCGGAACATGGTCCTTATTCCGGATTTGAGTTTCCAAGATATGCTGGTCAAATGATTGAACGCTGGGCTGATGCTTACAAAAGAAAGGAGAATTCTAATCAGCCACGAAGAGATGAGTTGCTAATGGCCATAAAGGTAATTTTTGGCAGAATGGAAGCTAATGTGAAGTTTACAAAGTCTGGATATTTGCCGGCTGGAAGTTCTGAAATAGGCGACCATGTTAATGTTGTTTGGTTAAAAAGTAATCTGGAATTGGCAAGGTGTCTTGAAAAAGTTACCCCTTTATTTGATGATAAAATGTCTGCACAGATGAAAACATTTGCATTAAAACAGGACATTGATTTTTTAGATGCACCACACAATTTGGATTCAGTTGAGGGTGGATATGCCGTTACTTTAGATGCGGAAACCGGTATTCCCAGGGTCAGGTCTATGAATAAACCTTATACCACAACATGGGGATCTGGGTATGGCTATGGCCCCCATGCTAAAATTGCCAATTTATGTTTCAAGAGATATGTAAAGCTCAAACCTGAATACCCCGATTTGGCTATTCGTTATAAAAATTTAATGCTGGCTTCGGCAGAACAATATCTTTTGTCAAATCCCGACACATTAAAGCTTCTAAAACCATATGTTTTTGCCAGCGTAATTGAGCTGATGTTAAGTAGTTTTGAGTTGACAGGTGATCAACGTTTCTACAAACGTGCCAATTATTTTGGGGAACTCGGGATTAAACTTTTTATAAATAACGAATCACCTTTGCCAAAAGCCACAAATCAACATAATCATTACGAAACGATAACGGGTGGACCTAAATTTATGTATGAATTATTAAAGATTCATCAAACTTTAGAGAGTTTAAATAATGGCAACAATATAAATATGGATTGAATATGTAAAAGCTTACACAAGTGTATTGAAGAAATAAACGATTATCGAAATTATGTATTATGAAAAGCAGATAAAATAATGAAAGTAAATAAAATTAAAATCATCGCTGTTATTGTTTTATTAGCGATGGCTCAATTAGTACATGCACAAGAGAAGAAGAGTGAAAATCTTTCAGAAAAGAAATTCACGATAGAAAATTGTGTAAATGAGTATTCAGTTGAAAAAGCAGACAAAACAAAGTCAGGACACAGGTATTGGTTTGCCGACAAGGATTTTATTGATGGCCGTACAATTAAAATGAGTGTCGTTAAACCGAACCAGGCAACACATCCACCACATAAACATACCGAAGATGAGTTCTTTTTTGTGCTGGAAGGGAAAGCAAAATTTTATCTCGACGGGAAAATAAAAGTGGTGGGGCCATATACAAGTTTATACTGTCCTTCAAATGTGTCTCATGGAATCAGCAATGCAGGTGAAACAGAATTGAAATATCTGGTTATCAAAAAATATCCAAAATAACAAACTAATAAAATGGTAAAACTTTTGCTAGCTGTATTGAGCCTCATATTTATTATGAGTTCCTCCAGGTTAATTAATCATCAGGTAAGAAATGATGCACAGATAAAATATAAACCAAATATTATAATAATTGTATCTGATGACCAGGGAAATGCTGATGCCGGATTCCAACGTTCACCTTCAACCATTTCTACTCCTTCAATTGATAAACTGGCATCTGACGGGATTGTTTTTACCGATGGTTATGCAAGTGCTTATGTTTGTGCTCCAACCCGTGCCGGATTATTAACCGGTCGCTATCAACAACGATTTGGATTTTATACCGCAGGTGATTCACGGCAAGGTATGCCATTAACCGAAATTACTTTAGCCGAAGTCCTCAAAAGTGAGGGGTATAAAACAGGAGCATTTGGTAAATGGCATTTGGGGCTTACAAAAGCTTATCATCCTTTAAGCAGGGGATTCGATGAGTTTTATGGATTTCTCGGGCATGGGGCACATGACTACTTCGACCTTACCTGTAAAGACGATCCGGACGATTTTCATCAATGTATTTACCGGAATTATAAAACAATAAATGATACCGGCTACCTAACTGATAACCTGGCAAAAGAAGCCTGCTCGTTTATAAGGAGTAAAGCAAATCAGGAAAATCCATTCTTTTTGTATCTGCCATTTAATGCAGTTCACTGGCCCCTTCAGGCTCCGGAAAAGGATATTAAAAAATTTAATACCGGTGATCCGGAACGTGATATTCAACTGGCAATGATTCATAGAATGGATATTGCTGTTGGCGAGGTAATAAAAACCTTAAAAGATGAAAATATTTACGAGAATACAATCATTTTCTATTTCTCAGATAATGGAGGAGCCGCCAGGGTAAAGGCAGATAATTTGCCTTTAAGAGATTTTAAACAAAGTGTTTATGAAGGTGGGCTGCGGGTGCCTTTTGTAATGAGTTGGCCCGCAAAATTTAAGCCTTCGGTATGTAATGAACCGGTTATAAGCCTGGATATTATGCCAACAGTATGTGCAATACTTGGAATTAATCTTCCGGAAGATAGAGTTTACGACGGGAAAAATATACTTCCTGCTATTAAAGGGAAATTAAAGGAACCTTTACACAATGAACTTTTTTGGGATGGAAATCAAAAGAAATGGGCTGTTCGGCAGGGAAACTGGAAATTGGTTTCGCCAAAGGAAGGTGTAATTGAACTTTATAATTTGAAA
>JBDLJS010000117.1:0-10857 GCA_039714235.1 Bacteroidota bacterium
TTTTTCAGGATAAACCGCAAATACCTGGTGGCATTAAAAAGCATTACCGATGTGGTTGCCTACAGTAATTCGAGGTTAAAGTTAAAGGTGCAAAATGCAAATGAAGACGATTTTCTGGTTGCCCGCGAAAAGGTAAAAGTTTTTAAAAACTGGCTGGAAGGGGAATCTTAAACTACATTTCAATTCCAAACTTCTCAATCGTTTCATCCCATGTTTGCCCTGACGGCTGAATCCAATCTGTTTTGTTGTAAAGTTCAATTATCTGTTGAAGAGAATCGTTGGTAGATTCCAAAAGGTTGGCAAAGTGGTCGAGAACCAGCAATTTTTCTTCTTCAATTTCATCGATACTGTTAAAATGGGTGTCCATAAAAAGTGGCTCGTTCCAGTACTGGGTTTCAGTTTTTACAACTGTAACAATATCTTGTACCAACATGTGAGCTACGCTGTAATCTCCTTTTGAAAAACCACCCATGTACATTTTCGTTTTCAGTCTGTTTTGCCTTAGTTTTTTCCACGATTCGTGAGGCAGTTCAAATTTTTCGTGTTTAAAATCAATATATTTCCGGTCGGGGTCTACCCAAATCCAACGTTGTTGTTCAGCATCCCAAACTTCACAAATGGCATGGCCAAACCTCACTTTGTACTCTTTTTCGTAATAACGAGCAAAACCAACTCTAATGCGCACCGGAATTCCACGATGGCGTAAAACAGAAGCCAGCAAAAGCGCATGGTGGTAACAGGCTATAATTAAACGGTCTTCCCGCTTTCTGTTAATAGTAAATCCCCGTTCATCATATTTCAACAATCCTTCCAGAATAGCTTCTACGGTGGTATAATTGCCATCTTCGTAATGGCGTTCTTTGGGTAACGTATTTTTTAAATCGCCAAGCTCAACTGGGTGAATCAATTGCTTTTTTATCAACGTACACAAATCGTCCAGCGACTCTGGAAGCGTATCATATAAATAAGCATATTTCCCTGGGTCGGTAATTGCTGACTGCGCAGCATAAAATATAAGTGTTTTTTCTGGGGGGGCAGTCGTAGTTTGATTATCACATGATGTAAAAACGAATAAAAATATCAGAAATAGTATCAAGTAAACCTTCATTTTCAGTTAGATTGATGTTTAGAATATTAGACGTAATTTTTTCTGAAAAGCTACATATTTTCAAAAAAAAACCGGTTCAACCCTTAAAATGAGTGAACCGGCCTCTTTACTGTTTTACTGTTTAATTATTTCTCTTCTTCCTTCTCTTTTTTCTCCTCAACCTCTACATCAACTTTAATTTCTTCGCACTCTTTAATCTTTTTAATGGTTATTTTTTTACCATCTTTTTCAATTACCTGAACATCGCTATCACCTTCTTCAACGCTCCAAACATCATCGCCTTCAATAATCTCCACACGGCCGTCGTCAGTTTTCATTACTTTAATCCGCTTCATTTGTTTGGGGTGTCCTTCGTGAATCATCATTGGTTGGCTGCCGGCTCCTTGAATAATTATTTCTTCGTGTTTCTCAATATCTTTCTCCGATGGTTTATTCCTGATAATGGTAATTTTCTCTTTCCCGTCCTTTAAATCCTTTTTTTCGTACGAGATAATTCCCGGGTCGCTCAAATCAATAACATTACCTTTTCCACCTTCGCCAATAAACATCATTTTTCTTGTGTGTGGTGCATGCATAATCATGTCTTCGTGGTTGTGCGCTCCGTCGGTTTTAAATCTATAAACTGCAGGTGCCGAAGCATCCCCCGATTTCATAATAAAAACATTTCCTTTTCCGTCTTCGTCAATGTCAAAATCCATGTCCATATCGAAGTCAGAACCTTCCTTCGACACCCATTTCATTTCTTTCCCGCCGCCAATGGTATCGCCGTTCCAGATAAACACGTCACCGGCTTCAATAACGGTATCCAGCTCAATCTTTTTATCGTTTTCGTCCACCTTTACCATTTTTATATGTTTCTTTCCTTTTTTACCTCGCGGGGGATCCTGAGGATTTTCCCTTATTGAAACTGCTGACATTAAAACAACTGCCAATGCTAAAATTCCTGTAACCGATAAAATGCTTTTCATCTTTATTTAATTTTAAAATTATTCCGTAACAAATATAACTTTCAAATTGACTTTCAATCCGTTAAAGGCTGGTTAAAATCTGTTAAGGAAAAGTTAAAGTCTGGAAACAGCATCCATAATTGCCTATATTTGAGGCATGAACAGAAAAATTTTTACCGGATTGGTTGTGCTGATGGGAATCTCGATTATCGGGATTATTGCCGTTCAGTTAATTTGGATGAACAATGCCATTCGTGTAAAAAATGAAATGTTTAACCGGGGAGTTAACGAGGCTCTGCATCAAACTGTTAACCGGCTCGAAGACATCCATAATCTTGGAGTGGTTAACGAAATGATTTTCAGCGACGATTCGGCACACTGGATTCATGAAGAAGAAACCGATTTTGATTTTGATGAAGATTTTGATTGGGATGAAGAGCCGGAATCGGTTCAGGTTTATCGACACAAAGCGCATAAAAGTTCAAAACCAGTTAAGATAATACGGGAATATTCTCCGGGTAAAAACGAAGCTGTTATTGAAATTAAGGTGGACGATAAAAAGGAAGATACTCATGTTTTTACATACAGTTACAACATCAGTACAAAAGAAAAAAACGGAGGCAGGATTATTATTGGCGATAACAAAATGGAGGCCTCCGAAATTGTGATGGTGCGAAAAGACACCATTGTTACCGATATAGATTCGCTTTACTCGTTTACAACAATAAAAATAGATTCTGTACTAACCGATCTCGACACCCTGGAATTGATAGAGCCCGACATCTCGAACAGAGTGAAGTTAAAGGCCGGAAAGTTAAAACTGATGGCTAACAAAATGGCTTACGAAGTTTCGGCCTGGGATGTACGAAAAATCGATGGGGAACTCATACATAAAGTACTCAGGAAGGAGCTTCTGAATAACAATATCCCAATTAATTTTGAGTATGGAATAATTCGCGACTCAGTGGCTGAATTCCCGATGGGAGTTGCCGATTCGGCAAAGGTTATTAACACTATTTTTCAGGCCAACCTCTATCCCGGCAATATATTTCAGAAGAATATTAAACTGGCGGTTTTCTTCCCTCAAAAAGACAGTTTTATTTACCGTTCGCTAAACTGGCTTCTAATAGCTTCATTTCTTTTTTCACTTTTTATACTGGTAACTTTTGCGTTAAGCATCTATTATATTCTGCGCCAAAAGAAAATATCGGAAATGAAATCGGATTTCATTAATAACATGACCCACGAATTTAAAACTCCCATTGCGACCATTTCGGTGGCGACCGATTCGATATCCAATGAAAAGGTTATGAGCGATCCTGAACGCATCAGGTATTTTGCGGGTATGATTAAAAAGGAGAATGCCCGGATGAATCATCAGGTGGAAGATATTTTAACTATCGCACGTTTAGACCGCAAAGATTTTGAATTTACCTGGGAGGCGGTTAATATTCACGAGCTGGTTAACGATGCCATTCAGGGAATAATTTTGCAGATAGAAAAACGGGGAGGTATGATTCTGACAAACCTCGAAGCGGCGAATCCTACTGTTACAACCGACAAGATACATTGTACCAACGTAATTTATAACCTGCTGGACAATGCCAACAAATATTCAGGCGATGTTCCTGAAATTAAAGTTTCTACCAAAAACCTGCAAAAGGGAGTTCTGGTTTCGGTAGAAGACAAAGGAATTGGAATGACCAAAGCCGTGCAAAGCAAAATATTTGAACGTTTTTACCGGCAAACCAGTGGCAACATTCACAATATAAAAGGATTTGGATTGGGCTTAAGCTATGTGAAAGCCGTGCTGGGAGCGAACCGCGGAACAATATCAGTACAAAGCGAACCTGGCAAGGGAAGTAAATTTGAGCTATTTTTACCATTTGTGAGGGAGTGAAAAGCCCTGAAAGGGCGAAATATTTCAGCACAGGGCAACGCCCTGTGTTAGGGAATAACAGGGAAATTGCCTCACGACAAGATGTCATAAAAAGAAGAAAAGCTATTTGAGGCAAAATTCAGCCAGTAGAGAAAGGAGCAAACTCAAATTATAAAGAATAAGAAATTTAAAAGTGCCAGAAAAGAAACAACACATATTTTTAGTTGAAGACGACCTTAGTTTTGGGGCTGTGTTAAAATCGTACCTCGAACTGAATGAGTATGATGTAACCTGGGTTGACGACGGGAAACTTGCCATGGATGAATTCAGGAACGGCAACTATCAAATCTGCATTCTCGATGTTATGCTTCCTAATATCGATGGTTTTAGCATTGGAACTGAAATCAGGAAAATTGACAAAGATGTTCCAATGGTATTTCTGACAGCCAAAACCCTGAAAGAAGACATTTTAAAAGGTTATAATGTTGGCGCCGACGATTACATTACCAAACCTTTTGACACTGAAGTGCTTTTGTATAAAATCAGGGCAATTATAAAAAGACAATCAGCCCAACCCGTTAACGAAGACACCATGTTTTCTCTTGGCACATACGAATTCGACTCAAAACTACGGATTATTACACGCAAAGGGGTAAAACA
The DNA here is from genome assembly GCA_039714235.1 of Bacteroidota bacterium. GTDB lineage: Bacteria > Bacteroidota > Bacteroidia > Bacteroidales > Prolixibacteraceae > Draconibacterium. The sequence goes on from JBDLJS010000117.1 coordinate 4,595, forward strand.
GAAACTATCGCCAAAGGAGGCCGACCTGTTAAAACTTCTTTGTCAGAATAAAAACGAACTGCTCTCGCGTGAAACAGCTTTACGAAAAATATGGGGCGAAGATGGTTATTTTACCGCCCGGAGCATGGATGTATTTATTACCAAACTACGTAAATACCTTGTCACCGACCCGAACATTGAAATCAAAAATATTCACGGAAGCGGATTTCTTCTGGAAGTAAGAACTAAATCTTAAGAGACTGTTTAGATCAATTAATCATCTATCGCCGGCCACACCAGTTGACGGAATTTCCAGCCGGTTTCATCATTCCCGATATTCATTGTTTGTTTTAACAGAACACCTATAACTTTTTCTTTGGGATCGGCAAAATACGTGGTATTAAAATAACCACCCCAATCAAAAGTACCAGCACTGCCTCTTCCTCCCATATCCTGTCCTTTCTGGTTAAGAACACCAAATGACAAACCGTAATAGGCTCCCGAATCTCCCCATAAATCACCAATCTGATTTGCCATAATAAACTGAACTGTGGTTCTGCTTAACAGGCGTACTCCATTTAACTCTCCGTTATTCAGATACATTTGCAGAAAGGTAGCATAATCTTTTGCCGTACACGAGAGCCCGGCTCCACCGGCGAAGAATTTTTTTGCGCCTTTTACCGGGTAATCAGGATCGTAATATGGAGAACCAGGATACTTAATCCACTTGTCATCCTTTTTTGTCTGAACAGCAACCAAACGATCGGCTTTTGAATCAGGCAAATAAAAATAGGTATCATTCATGCCTAGCGGTTCAAATATATGCTCATGAAAAAACATGTCCAATGGTTTTCCCGATATTATTTCTATGAAATAACCCAAAACATCAAGTCCTTCACTATATGTATATTTCTCTCCCGGATTATGATGAAGCGGCAATTTTGCCAGTTTTTTAATATTTTCTTCTATGGTCACCGGTTCGGCTGTAAATGCATCTATAATTCCTGCTTTTTGATAAATTTTACGAAAGTTGTCATTATCAATAAAACCATATCCAATTCCTGAGGTATGGGTTAACAGGTGACGAATTGTTATCTCTTTTTCAGCCGGTTTGGTGGTATAAGTTGAATCCTCTTCGTTAAATGTATCGAGAACCTGAGAATTTTCAAATTCGGGAATATATTTTGATATCGGATCATCGAGCCTGAATTTACCGGTCTCCCAAAGCATCATTACAGCAGTAGAAGTTATTGCCTTGGTTTGCGAGGCTATCCTGAAAATATCGTCTCGCTTGAGAGCCCTGTTATTTTCATTATCAGCATACCCAAATGCTTTGTGGTACACTATTTTACCGTTTCTGGCAACCAGCGCAACTGCTCCCGGAATCTCATTTTTTTCTATTGATTGTTTTAACATATTGCCAATAAGCTCCAGTCGCTGTTCAGACACTCCTTCTTCCTGAGCTACTCCTTCAGTAAGCGGAGGTGATGTTATAGCTGATTTTGTCTGGGCAAAAGTTGCAATTGAAAGTAATACGAAGAAAAATAGGATTATTCGGTTTTTCATAACGATGTTTTTAATTAATGTACGATAGTTTTATCCAATCAGTAGATCCAAATTTACCATTTTCAGAATTGAATAACCTCTTAATTGATGTAATTCTTTTATTCTTATTCATGCATCTGTTGCAAATCACTGGAAATCATTTTACCTTTAAAACCAAAGGTTTCAACATGACAACAAACAAAGTAGCCGTAATAACAGGGGCATCAAAAGGAATTGGCAAAGCCATTGCCGTTGGGCTGGCAGGAATGAATTATCACACCATATTAGTTGGAAGAGATAGAACAGAATTGAGAAAAGTTTCCGCTGAAATTGTCTCCAATGACGACCCTACGCCCTGTATTTTACAATTAGATATAACAGATTACAACAAGTTAAAAGAGAGTGTTAAATCAATTGTTTCGAAATATAACCGGATTGACGTTTTGGTGAATAATGCCGGAGTCTATTTCGACGGCTCGGCCGATATTTCTGAAGCTGATTTTACAAAAATGCTTGAAACCAACCTCACCGCACAATACCGTTTTTTACACGAAGTGGTACCGGTTATGAAACGACAAAAGTTGGGTTATATTTTCAATGTGGCATCGCGGGCCGGAAAAATCGGATTTGCAGGAAGCGGTGGTTACAGTGCATCAAAATTTGGCCTTGTTGGATTAAGCGAATCGCTGTATCGCGAACTAAATCCGTTTGGGATTAGAGTAACAGCTCTTTGTCCGGGTTGGGTAAATACAAAAATGGCTTACGATGCCGGAACCACTCTGGAAGGTGAACAGATGATTCAACCCGAAGACCTGTTTAAAACCATCGAATGGTTACTCAAATTATCGCCGGGAGCCTGTGTCAAAGAGGTAGTTATTGAAACACCATTTAATATTAGTTGAAAAACAGAAAACATGAAAGATAATCAGGATTTTTTAAAAATTGGTCTTGCCCAAATTGCACCTGTTTGGCTAAACCGCTACAAAACCATAAAAAAAGTATGCGGTTACATTGAAGATGCTGCATATCAAAATTGCGACCTGGTAGTTTTTGGTGAAGCCCTGTTGCCGGGTTATCCTTTTTGGGTGGAGCGAACAGATGGAGCACGTTTTAATTCAAAAATTCAAAAAGAAATATATGCCCATTACCTTGAGCAGGGAGTTCAGTTTGAAGCAGGTCATTTAAACGATGTTTGTCGTATTGCTAAAAAAAGAAAAATCGCCGTTGTGCTGGGAACAGTCGAGCGTGCACCCGACCGTGGAGGGCACAGCTTGTACTGTACTCTGGCTTTTATTAACAGCTCTGGTGAAATTGCCCATACTCACCGTAAACTAATGCCAACCTACGAAGAGCGGCTGGTGTGGAGCATCGGCGACGGGCATGGTTTACAGGTTCAGAAACTAAAAAACTTTACTGCCGGCGCCCTTAATTGTTACGAAAACTGGATGCCGTTGTCAAGAGCAGCTTTGTACGGACAGGGCGAAGATTTACACCTTGCACTCTGGCCGGGAAGTACACACAATACCGAAAACATTACCCGGTTTATAGCTCAGGAATCGCGATCGTTTATTGTATCTGTTTCAGGATTGATGAGGGAAAAAGATATTCCGGACAAAATTCCACATGCAACCCTAATTAAAGAAAACAGCGAAGAAATACTGGCAAACGGAGGTTCATGCCTGGCCGGACCGGACGGGCAATGGATTATTGAACCACAAATAAATGAGGAAGGTATTTTCACTGCCGAAATTGATTATGCCAGGGTACGCGAAGAACGTCAAGACTTCGATCCAGCAGGACATTATTCACGACCCGATGTTACGCAGTTAATTGTAAACCGTGAAAGAGATTCAATAGTAAAATTTAAATAGTTTTCTCATGGCATAATCCATAATTTTTATTTAATTACCATAAATATTTACAAACCAAAATCATTATTCTTATGAGTCCAATTAAATCAAATCAAAGTTTTGTTCGTGTAGTTTTTACAACGTTTTTAATCTTATTAATTAATGCGGGATTCACACCAGTGCCAGACGAAATTTCTATTGAAATTGATGTCGCTCCAAACGTTTTGAACCTGGCAAACCAAGGGGAAGTAGTTACCGTACACACCGATATTGCTTATTCAGCAGTCGAGGGAGCCTCAGTAACTTTAAATGATATCCCGATTGACTGGTGGAAATCAGACAGTCGTGGGTATTTTGTTGCCAAATTCGAGATAGATGCCGTAAAAGGAATAGTTACAACCGGAACTTGTACGCTCGAACTGAGAGGGACTAACTTCGAAGGTGAACTTTTTTCCGGGAGTCAGCTAATTAAGGTTATTAATGTGATACCTGCCGGGAAAAAATAATTGAAATAAAAATTTTTGTTTTAAAGGGAAAAATCAAACGGTTTTTCCCTTTTGTTTTTATTTGATAAATTGGAAGATATTTCACAACAACTGAATCTGATAAAATGAATACAAACAAATCACGTCGTGTTTTTATGAAATCTATGTTGGCAGTTCCATTTGTAGCATCAGGAATTTCGCCTTTGATTTCAAGTGCCGACTCCATTTCTCAGAAGTTCGGGCACAAATTCAAAACCAGTTTAAATGTTTACTCATTTAATAAATTGTTACGCGATGGTGACATTGATTTATTTGATGTACTCGATTTCTGCGCAGATTATAATTTCGATGCCATCGACCCAACTGGGTACTATTTCCCAGGCTACCCAGAAGTACCGTCTGATGATTTTATCCGGAAATTCAAAAAAAGAGCATTTCAATTAGGGCTTGATATTAGCGGCACCGGTATCAGAAACGATTTCACAGTTCCCGATACCGCTGAACGGGAAGCCGATATTAAAATGATTCGGGAGTGGATTATTGCTGCTGCTAAAATTGGTATTCCAAATATCCGGATTTTTGCAGGTAAAACTAAACACGAAGGATTTACCCGCAACCAGGTTTTTGAATGGATGGCAAAAGACGTAAAAAAATGTTGCGAAATAGGCAAAGAATACGGTGTAATTATCGCGATTCAAAACCACAACGATTTTTTAAAAACCGCCGCAGATGTCGAACGCATTTTTGAAATGGTAGATTCAGAGTGGTTGGGACTTAATCTCGATGTGGGCAGTTACCGTGAACACAATCCGTACGACGAAATTGAAAAAACCATAAAATATGCCGTCACCTGGCAAATTAAAGAAAACATGTGGTTTAATGGAAAAGAAACACCCACCAATTTGGTAAAACTTTTCAAGCTGATTAAAAAGGGTAATTACCGCGGATATCTTCCCATTGAGACACTTGGCACTGGCGACCCTTATAAAAAAGTGCCTGCAATGCTCGAGAAAATTAACAAAGCAATGGAACTAATCTAAAAACAAAAAGTACAGCATGCCTGAACTTATAAATAAACCAACTCTCGCCCATTTTCAAAAATATGTATCAGAGTTAGAAACTGAACGAGGTTTTGCCGGCCAGAGTACCATCGACAAATGCCTTTTGCTTGGCGAAGAAGTTGGCGAACTTTTTAAAGCAGTACGAAAAACAGAAGGATTGCTGGTGGATACCAACTCGAACTTCACTGAAATTGGCGACGAGTTAACCGATATTTTTATTTACCTGTGCGCCATCGCCAACCGCAGAAATATCGATTTGGAAAAAGCATTTCGTGCAAAAGAGGAGAAAAACAAAAAACGAACCTGGAAATCTGTATAAAATGGAGTCAGTAAAAATACCCTTCAATGAAATGAAATCTGAATTCAAACGGATTTTATTGGAACACAACTTTACAGAAGAAAAGGCCGGCAAATGCGTAGAAATATTTGCCACAAACAGTTTGGAAGGAATTTATTCCCACGGTGTTTACCGTTTCCCAAGGTTTGTGGACTACATTCGAAAAGGATATGTAGATCCTGATGCAGAACCCGAAAAAGTTCATTCTGCAGGTGCATTGGAACAATGGAACGGAAACCTTGGCCCCGGCCCTTTGAATGCTGAAATTTGTACCAGCAGGGCATTGGAGATTGCAACAAAGAACGGAATTGGCTGTGTAGCCATTGGCAATACCAACCATTGGATGCGCGGAGGCACCTACGGGTGGCAGGCGGCTAAAAAAGGCTTTGTATTTATTGGCTGGACCAACACCGAAAAAAATATGCCGGCCTGGGGAGCAAAAGACAGCCGGCTGGGAAATAATCCGCTGGTTTTTGCAGTTCCCTTTGGTAACGAAGCAATTGTGCTCGACTTTGCCATGACCCAGTTTTCGTACGGCAAAATTGAAGCAGCAGAAATTGAAGGAAAAGAGTTGCCCTTTGCAGGTGGCTTCAACAAAAACGATGAACTCACAACCAAACCGGAAGAAATACTGGAAACAATGCGGGGATTACCTATAGGATATTGGAAAGGTGCAGGCCTTTCGCTTTTGCTGGATATTCTTGCAACTATCTTATCAGCCGGGTTATCCACCCAAAAACTCAGCGAGCGGGAAGCTGAATACGGAGTTTCGCAGGTTTTTATTGCCATCGATATTAAAAAACTGAGCAACTTCCCTGCTATTGAAAAAACGATTTCTGAAATAATGAATGACTTTAAAAATTCAGTCCCAATTAATGCCGAATACTCAATTCGTTATCCGGGTGAACGATTGGTCCAAACGCGGAAAGAAAATTTGAAATACGGAATTCCGGTGAACAAGAATGTTTGGGATGAAATATTGAATATGTAAATTTCTCTGGATGAA
>JBDLJS010000118.1:0-10831 GCA_039714235.1 Bacteroidota bacterium
AAATAATTGCCGGGAAATATATATTGAAGATCTTACTTACATCTAAGGAATCGGATAGCAGGTTGGAAGTAGGCATCAACGATTCAATATATGATGTGGCAGTAAGCAAAACCACGATTAAGTCCGTTAATATCATACTCGATGGTCAATCAAACCCTGAAATCATATTCACGCCACTAGAAGGAACACCAATAATATGTGGATTGGTTTTGAAGATAAGAGAAGAAAACATATAGAACTCACACATGAGGAGTAGAGTTATTTCTATTTTGAGCAAAACACTTGCGACTTTTCTGCCTGGAATATTCCTTATCGGCTATAACATCGGCACCGGAAGCCTAACGGCCATGAGCAAGGCAGGCGCAAATTTCGGGTGTGATCTACTCTGGACCGTATTGTTAAGCTGTCTGATTACATGGTACCTGATCAACTTCTTCAGCAGGTTCACCATGGCGTCCGGGATGACTGCAATGGAGGCGTACCGCAAGCATCTCCACCCCGCTTATGCATGGATCCTCTGGGCAGGGCTTTCCATCATAATCATATCAGCATTAATGGCCATGATAGGCCTGTTAGCTGATGTGGCACTGGTATGGAGCCATTCGGTGTGGGATATTAGCCCAAACCGGGCTGTTGTCGGGATCATCCTGGCTCTGCTGGTCTACACCCTGATTTTGATCGGTAATACAAAACGCTTTGAATCGATGCTGGCCATAATGGTAACGGTGATGGGTATTGCTTTTATCGGTTCGGCAATATGGTTTTTTCCGGGCATAACAGTTGTACTGAAGGGCTTCATCCCAAAGCTGCCTGAAGTCGCAGAGGGTAGCGATAACAGCTCCATGGTCATACTCACTGGAATGGTCGGGACCACAGTATCAGTATTTGCCTTTCTGATAAGAAGCGGACAGGCCAAAGACCATGGCTGGACCATGGCCAACTGGAAAATGCAGAAGTGGGATGCAGCGAACAGTGCAATAATGATGTTTGTCCTGAGTGCGGCTGTCATTATTACCGCCAGTACTACCCTTCATACACAGGGATATAAAATGAATCATATCAAGGAAATGATCCCCATGCTGCAACCACTTTTTGGACCTCTGTCCTTGTTTATTTTTGCGATCGGCATCATGGCAGCCGGTATATCATCTCACCTTCCGAACATGATGGTAATCCCCTGGCTTTCTGACGATATGAAAGGAGTACCTCGCATAACACGCACGCTCAATAAAAGGATTCTCCTGGGAGTTTTGACTCTGATCAGTATGCTCGGAGCGATAACTGCGCGGCCAGTATTCCTGCTGCTTCTCTCTCAGTCGAGCATCTCGGTTGTTATGCCGCTTGCACTATTCGGTCTAATGTACCTTTCGAGTCGTAAAAATCTTCTGGGTGATCACCGCCCGAAACCAATTGAATGGGTACTCCTTTCACTAATTTCATGCTTTTCTCTTTTTATGAGTTCCCAGGCAATTCTCGGACTTATCAAGGATATTTCCTCCATAATCAACTAAAATTCCAGTATGCAATTCAACAGAGAACAATACATTAACCTGATGACATTCGGCGAAATTGAACGCCAGATGTTCAGCGAACTATTTGGCCCACTTGTCGGATTGCCTGACGAGTGGCGTAAACAGGGAGCAACCGAAGATGAAATCAATATGATCGCGTTCGACTGGGACTATGTTCCATACGTTGACTGTGGCGGAACCTGCATTGCCTTTAACAAACCCGAAACCGTGGTCATAGAAGAAAACGACGAATATCTGATTGAACGTGATTTTCTCGGCCGGACGATCAAGCTCTGTAAGGCTACTGCCACGCTCCCGCTTCCACTCAATTTTCCGGTAAAGAATCCTGACGATTGGGAAAGGATAAAGCATTTCTTTGAATTCGATGAAGCACGGGTAGACGAAGAAGATATAAAAAAAGCCATTGAGCTCCAGAAACAGGGGCACATGGTGCGTGTTGAAATTCCGGGCGGATGGGATATCGCACGCGAACTTATGGGTGAGGAGCAAGCTTGCCTTGCTTATTACTTGCAGGCAGACCTTATGCATGAAATCATTAATACGGTTAGAGACACCTCTGTAAAGGTATTGGAGAGGGTGACAGAAAAGATCACCATAGATCAGATGTTTGTGCATGAGGACATGGCCGGAAAGAACGGACCATTGATCGGACCTGACATTGTTACAGAATTTATTGCACCCTATTACCAGGCATGTTGGGATGTTGCTTCCAGTCGTGGCACAAAGCTGTTCAATCAGGATAGTGACGGATTTTTAATGCCAGTTATTGAAGCATTTCTTGATTGTGGTGTAAATGTAATACATCCATGTGAGCCTGCAGCTGGCATGGACATTGTCGAAATTAGGAAGAAGTACGGAAATAAACTAGCGATTATAGGCGGTATCGACAAGCACGTCCTGAGAAAGACAAAAGATGATATAGATAAAGAACTTGAATACAAGATGCAGGCATTAATGCAGGAAGGCGGCACAATTTTCGGCCTTGACCATCGCATTCCCAATGGCACTCCACTTGAAAACTACCGTTATTATGTCAAACGTGGTCGTGAAATACTGGGCCTTCCACCGCTTGATGGCAAGAGTAAGGGCTGGGGGCGCATGGCATGGTAAATGACCTGGCCCAAATGGTGGGTGTCCGGTATTATTCAGGATGGTCTAGGAGAAAAGCAATCTGACAAAGAGACTATGAATTCCACGAAGCAAGATATGGAACATAGATCTGAAATGAACTACCCCGCCGCAACCAGCGGAGTAGTTCATTTCCCCAAGATTCAAATAAATGCTCTCGACTGTCTCAGCTAGCCGTTTGAACTTCTTTCCCCTAAAATCCATCTTTTTATTAAACCCCTATCTGTTGCCTCATTCATAAAAGTCTTGAAAGAAGGATTGAACTGGCCATGGAGGGATTCAGATTTGATGATTTAAAGAGGTGGAAAATTGCTCATATTGAATTGAATATTCTGCTTTCCCGGGTTATTGGAGTATTCCAATAAAAGAGATTGCGTACAGGGTTGGTTATTCTACTCCACAATATTTTTCCCGGATGTTTAAACAGAAATATGGCTTTTCGCCACAGGTTTATAGGAAGATACTTTTTGAAAGTCAGAAAGAATAATAATTATTCGTGACAACACTTATCTTTTTAAAATTTTTATTTATTTTGGAATTCAATGTTCGATATTCAAATCAAAATAGGGCTAAAACGAGGCGATCCATCTTCATTTAAAGAGGTATTCAGGCTATTATATCCACGTCTGAAAGGATATTGTAAACTTTTTATCTCCAACGACAGTCAGGTTGAGGATATTATACAGGAGAGTTTTATTTCACTTTGGGAAAATAAAGAAACCATAGAAATCAATAAATCAATAGAAAGCTACGTATTTGTAATCTTGCGTAATAAATGCCTTAATTTTCTGAAAAAACAAAAGCTGAAGGATAGCAAAATTGATATTGAGAATATTAATATTACCGAGCTTCAGTTTTTATATCAATTGGATTTTACTGAAAAAGAAGAAAAAAGCCTTGAGGAACAACTTATTGAATCATTTCAAAATGCAGTGGAAGAACTTCCGGAAAAGATGAAAATTGTTTTTACCAAATGTAAAATCGAGGGTAAAAAGCAAAAAGTAGTAGCAGAAGAGTTGGGCATTGGTGTAAAAATGGTTGAGAAACATATTTCGAAAGCTAAACAACAAATTCGGGAAAGGTTAATTAAGCAGTACCCGGCACTTATTGTGTTGATAATGATGTTGATGGGATAAATTAGTCGCAGTATCCAGCCACAAGTTACAAGCCACAAACTGTTAACTTTTGAGACAACCATGACAACAGTTTTAATCTCAGTTCCCAGTCAAGTAAACAAATTTATCTCCATTAAATCCTTCAATCTCCATTAATCTCTCTCTTTCTTACTTTAAACATTTATCTTTAAACTCTAATACTCTGCCCCCCCGAGGTAGGGTTTTTTATTTTTAATTGTACTCCTAATAGAATAACAACATGAAACAAATAATTACAAAATATTTAGAGGGCCACGCATCGGAAGCAGAACAGGCAGAGTTGCTGAAGTGGCTTCGGAATAAAGAAAATAGCATAGTTTTTAATAGTTTTAAGTTAGATTGGAAAAAGAACCTTGATGCTCAACAACTTCCCAAAGGTAGTGAGGGGAGTTGGAGTAAAATCCAGGGTCAATTATTACAGAGAGGGTTTAAAAGATGGCAAAGTACCCGAAAAATAAACCAACTTTTCAGGTATGCTGCCATCTTCTTTTTTGTAATCAGCATGAGCAGTTTGGCTTATTTATTAGTTAACCGTGAGAGTACAATGCCCGAATATTTTACCAGTGTTATGGCAGAAAACGGTCAGATATCGAAAGTAGAATTGCCCGATGGCTCACTGGTGTGGTTAAACTCAGGTTCTGAAATAACTTACAGCAATTTTTTTGCAACAGATAACCGTAATATAAAACTTACTGGTGAAGCCTATTGCCAGGTAACAAAAAACGAAGACATACCACTGATTGTTAACAGTGGCGATTTGCAGGTAAAAGTACTGGGAACGAAATTTAATGTGGCTGCATATCGCGAATCTGATAAAATAGATGTGGTTTTGGAATCGGGAGAAGTAGAGTTGCTTAGTTCTAAGGTCGAATCGTTTTCATATAAATTAGCACCAGGCGAAAGGGCGACTTTTAATAAATCAGACAGGAAGTTGGCGGTAAGCAATGTAAATACCTCGAAATTTACTTCATGGAAAGATGGTATGATTAATATATACAACCAATCGCTGGAAGAACTGGTGGAACGTTTGGAGGTCCGATACAACCAGGAATTTGAGTACGATGACGATGTTAAAGATTTTCATTACACCTTTACCATTAAAAATGAATCGCTTGATGAGGTGATCAAATTAATGGAGAAGATTACACTGGTAAACGCGGTACAAAAAGGAGATACTATAATATTTAAAAAAGATAAAAAGAGAGAGGCCGATTGATAAACAATAAAACCGGAAGTGCGGCAACACCTCCGGCAGGTATTTATCATCGGCAAATGATAAATAAATTTATTAACTAAATCATGGTAAAATTATGAAAAAAATCCGAAGTTGCGGGAGGGAGTTACCTCCTATTTGGAAAAAGAATTTTCGAATTATGAAACTAACTTTTCTATTTCTGATTATTGGGCTTATACAGGTTTCGGCCAGTGTATATAGCCAGACAACAAAACTTACGCTTGAGATGCGTAACATAAAAGTAGTTGAAGTTCTCGAAGAGATTGAACGGCAATCGGAATTCCGGTTTGCCTACAGCTCCGAATTGATTGATACGGAACGCAGGGTTTCAGTCGATATCAATAAAAAGAACATTGAAAAGACGCTTGGTGTTATTTTTGAGGGCACAGGCGTAATATACGCGGTGCACGACAGGCATATTATGCTTTATCCAAAAGAGATGGAATCAAATTATGAAACTGAAACTGCAGCCCAACAAACCTCCATCTCAGGCAAAGTAATCGACGAAGCCGGCGAGCCACTACCCGGTGTTACAGTATTGGTTAAAGGAACAACAACTGGTACTGTTACAAATATGGATGGAAACTATACAATTACAAATATTCAGGATGATGCTGTTCTGCAATATTCGTTTGTAGGAATGCTTACTCAGGAAATTGAAGTTGGTACACAAACAACTATTGATGTCACCATGCAAATAGATGCAATCGGTATTGAGGAAGTTATAACTGTTGGATATGGCACACAGAAGAAAGTAAACTTAACGGGTTCGGTGTCGTCAGTATCGGGTGCTGAGCTGGTAAAAAGGCCTTCTGCCAACGTAGCAAACCTGTTACAGGGGAAAGTTGCCGGACTTAGCGTTACTCAGGCATCAGGACAGCCGGGAAAAGACGGCGCTGTTATGCGTGTGCGGGGTATTGGTACGTTTTCAAGTGCAGGAAACAACCCGTTAGTTTTGGTTGATGGTGTACAGGGAAGTTTATCAACGTTAAATCCCGATAATATCGAGACCATTTCGGTATTGAAAGATGCAGCATCGGCTGCCATTTATGGGTCGAGGGCTGCAAATGGTGTGATTTTGGTTACAACTAAAAAAGGGAAAAAAGGCCAGCTAAATATTGATTACCACGGTAATATGCAGATGCACAAGGCAACCGAATTACCTGATTTTGTTACAAATGCTGCCGATTATATGACCTATTACAACACTGCACGTGAGCGTAACGGAATGACCCAACCATTTTCACAAGAAGAAATTAATGCATACAGGAATGCAGAAGGGACAAATAATCCTCAGTACCCGAATACCGATTGGCTTGGTCTGATGATAAATAACGGAAATGCACAAAACCACCATCTGTCGTTAAGTGGTGGTTCTGAAAAAGTGGTTTATGATTTTTCAGTAGGTTATTTCGACCAGAATGGTATTATCGATAACCATGATTATTCAAAATATAATACAAGATTGAATATTCATTCTAAATTGAATGACATAGTGTCTATGGGTGCTAATGTTAGTTTGGTTAGAGGGAATAGGGCTGAACCTTATTGGACAGGTGCCAATCAGAAATATATTATGTTGATGATATACGGGGCAGGGCCTATGTACGGTCCGTATCTGCCTGATGGTAGTGGTAGGTATGTTTCGAAATATAACGGAAAAACAATGTATAACCGCAACCCGGTTATGGCAGTTAATGAACAGACCAATACATTAAACACCAACGAAGTGAATGCCCAGGCTTACTTAGATATTAATATCATGCCTGAATTGGTTTGGTCAGTTAAGGGGGCAGTTAAATACAATAACAATTTTCAGAAAAAGCATGGCTACGGGGTAGATCACTACTACCACGAAACCGGAGATTATGCAAATAATGGTGGTCCTAGTTTACAGGGGGTTGAAGATAGATTTACAAATAATATGTTAACAACCTTTTATAGCACATTAAATTATACAAAAACCTTTGCAGAAAAACACAACTTGACTGCTTTGGCAGGTTATAGCCAGGAATCTAATGAATATCGTTATCTGTACGGTAAAAGGATTGATTTCCCAACTACAGACCTGATGGAAATTAATGCAGGAGGAACAGAAGGGCAGATAACCAATGGATCAGCCAGTGAATGGGCATTACAGTCGTTATTCGGACGTGCAACCTACGATTATATGGGCAGGTACTTGTTAGAAGCCAACTTCAGGTACGATGGAACATCAAGAATTCACCCAGATACCCGTTGGGGGCTTTTCCCTTCCGTATCAGGTGCATGGAGGATGTCTGAAGAGTCGTTTATGCAAGATGCTAGCTGGCTTGATAACCTTAAACTAAGAGGTTCGTGGGGACAGTTAGGTAACCAGAACATTGGAACATATCCTTACCAGGATATTCTGACATTAACTTCGTATCCTTATGAAGATGGACTTCAAACCGGTGCTTATGTAAGTCGTCTTACCGATAAAAACATGAAATGGGAAACAACAACAACACTCGATTTCGGTTTCGATATGAGTATTAAAAATGGTTTGTTTACTATTACTGCTGACTGGTACAATAAAGAAACAACCGATATTCTTTATGGTGAACCAATACCTGCAAGTGTAGGGTTAGGTGCTCCAACAGTCAACTATGCTGCTTTGAAAAATACAGGTATTGATTTGGACCTGGGACATACAAATAGAATAGGAGAGCTAAAATATACTGTAACAGCCAACTGGTCAACATTCAAAAACGAAGTAACAAAAGTAAGCACTCCTTCTTATGGTACTACCATTATAGAAGAGGGTTTGCCGTGGAGAGAGTATTACCTTGTTGAATGGATCGGTATTTTCCAGGATGAAGATGATATTGCCAACTCACCTGTACATCCGTATAATCCAAAACCAGGCGACCTGAAATTCAAGGACGTAAGTGGGCCTGACGGAGTACCGGATGGAAAGATTGATGCTAATGACAGGGTTGTTCAAGATGGTAAATATCCTGATTTTACCTATGGCGGAACGGTTAACCTCGAATGGCGGAATTTTGACTTGTCAGCATTCTTCCAGGGAGTACAGGGAATAAAATTACGTACCTATTTATGGGGTATCGATCCCTTCCAGCAGGGAACACCTCCAAGAAAAGACCAGATCGAGAACTTCTGGACCCCGGGAAGTGGGATAAATGACCAGCCTGCACTTTACATGTCAGGATATAAACCGGTAACAGGTACTGCCTCAACTTATCAGTTGCACGATGCCTCTTATTTCAGGCTTAAAAACCTTACAGTAGGGTACACGTTGCCTACAGAATTAGCCGGAAAGATTGGTATGAAAAATTTACGTTTTTACGTATCAGGCGATAACCTGTTTACTATTACAAAATACCCTGCAGCCGACCCTGAAAGGATAGATGATGGATGGTTCTGTACTTATCCGCAAGTAAAGGTTTTTACTGCCGGTGTAAAAGTTAAATTTTAATTTAAAGTTTATTGAAAATGAAGAATTTTAGTAAAATAATATTAGCAGGATTAGTCTTACTGATGTTTGCATCATCATGTGAAGACTTCCTTGAAAAGAATCCGTTAGATAAAATCTCAAGCCAGACATTCTGGAAAAATGAAGCTGATGCAAAAATGGGGCTTGCCGGAGTTTATCAGGCGCTGACACAGGTTGGTTATGCCGATGGTTGGTATAACCATAGCCGTTTGGATTTGGATGCTTTAACCGATGATTGTTATTTGAGACATGGTCATGGACAATTACAAAATATTGCAAAAGGGCTGGCAGAACCTTCTCTTGGTGGAGCTATTAGTTCTGTTTATTCTCAATCATACAAAGGTATCTCTCGTTGTAATATCTTTTTAGATAATATCGGAAACGCAGAAATGGATGAGACATTGAAAAAACAATTTATTGGAGAGGTGCTTTTTCTACGTTCGTATTTTTATTTTACATTGACCGAATTTTACGGAGGTGTCCCTTTATACACAACAGCTCCTACTGTTGAGGATTCAAAGGTAAAACAATCTTCAAAAACCGAGGTTGTAACTCAAATTTTAACCGATCTCGATCAGGCAATAAACAGTTTGCCTGATGTAGCTTATAACGGGCATGCTGTAAAAGGTTCGGCTTTGGCATTAAAAGCAAAGGTGCTTATGCATAACGAAAAGTGGGCCGATGCTGCAGTAGCAGCTAACCAGGTAATACAGTCAGGAGTATTCAGTTTATATAACAGTTTTCCCGACTTGTTTATGCCCGGAACACAGGATGGTAATCGGGAAATAGTATTTTCAACAAAATATGAGTTGCCTGATAATATTTCTTATTATGGTCCTGATATTATTAACTGGCAATGGATGTCGAATAACCCGATGCAGAGCCTTGTTGATGAATATGAATGTACCGATGGAATGTCAATCTCAGAATCGTCATTATATAATCCTGAAGATATGAGAGCTAACAGGGATCCGCGTTTAGGTTACACTATTCGGTTTCAGGCTGAAGGAGAGACTGTAAACGGAGTGGGTGAGATGAATTTTTCGGAAACCGGATATGCGCCAAAAAAGTATATCAATCCGGCCAATATACCTACCGATTATGGTACAAAAAGCGATCAGGATTATATCCACCTTCGTTATGCCAATGTGCTGTTAATATATGCTGAATCTCAGAACGAAGCCACCGGCCCTGATCAGAGTGTTTACGATGCAATTAACGAGATCCGTACACGTCCGGGCATAGATATGCCTGAACTTACTGCCGGGCTTTCGAAGGATAAAATGAGAGAAGCCATAAGGCACGAAAGAAGAGTTGAGCTGGGTGGTGAAGGTTTCAGATATTTCGATATTATAAGGTGGCGAACTGCTGAAAACATTATTCCTAATATCGTTGACCCGGGTGGAAATAACAGGGCTTTCGATCCTGCTAAAAATTACCTGTTCCCATTCCCTCAGTCGGAAAGAGATATTAACGAAAACCTGGACCAAAATCCTAACTACTAAATAATGAATTTTATTAGCAACCTGATATTTTAGGTTGACAGCGATTTTTATAAAAATAGTTTAGTTAGATTAAAGTTAGAGGCCGATTCAAATAGATATTTTGAACGGCCTCTTCTTTTTTATTATCAATGCGAATCAAGGGTTGAGATGTGTTTATTATCAATAGTTACCTTTGCAAGCAGTTTAATAACAGACATACTCATAAAATCCGCATGTTGGGAAATTAATAACTTTAAAAGAGCCAACACAAAAGGATATGTATAAAAGAGTCGAATTTGAGCAGGATTATAAAAAGCGATGGCCTGAAAATTTGGCGCGGGCCGGCGATGGCATGTGGGTGGAAGCATTAAATTTTCTTGATTCTTTTTGTTTCGTTTTTCTCATTAAGGAGAAAAATGAAAGCCCGTCTGGCAAGACAAAAGATATTAAAGATTAAAAATGTAGAATTAAATATTGATTTTATAAAACACTAAAAATAAGAATATTAACTTAATTGTATACAGATGAAATCAGTCGTATTTTTCCTTTTAGCATTTCTAATTTCCTGTTCCGTTAAACAGAGTACAACCGAATTTTTTGTCTCTCCATCGGGAAACGACAATAACCCGGGCACAATAGAATTGCCTTTTGCAACTGCCGAGCGTGCCCGCAACGAGGTGCGAAAATTAAAACAGGAAGACAACTCATCGATAACAGTTCTTTTCAGGGAAGGGATTTATCGCTTTTCAAAACCATTGTTGCTTACTTACGATGATTCTGGTGAGAAGGGTAAAGAGATTAAATACTCGGCTTATGAAAACGAA
>JBDLJS010000119.1:0-10743 GCA_039714235.1 Bacteroidota bacterium
CAAAAAAGCATTAAAACATTTTAACCATGGCATAAGATACTGTCCAAACGATAAAGCTCTTTTATATATACGTGGACTGTGCAGGTATGAATTAGGAGATGAAAATGGTGCCCGAAAAGACTGGAATAGAATAGTCGATTTAGGAGGTATCGATTTCCGTAAAACTGCTTCTGTTTTAAAAGAGATGAAAGGCTATGCTGAAATGGCAGAGATTTTAGAGAATTCGAAGGGTATGACAAAATAATGCAGATTTTGCATGATTAACCCCCATGAATTAACAATTTTATAGCAAAAACCATCCGCCCTCACGGATGGTTTTTTCTTTTATCTACTTCCCCAGCACCAGGTTCGGAATAAAAAACTCCATCATTCGCTCGCGGTTGACAGCAGTGTGCCCGCGGTCGGGGCCAACCTGAACCTCGAAACTTTTACCGGCTTTTTGCAGTGCCTGGATAAGTTGCAGCGAGTTTGAAGGATGTACGTTATTATCGGTTGTTCCGTAATAAATCATCAGTTTGCCTTCCAGGTTTTCGGCATAATTTCTAAGATTGGCAGCATCGTAACCTTCCTTGTTGTTTTCCAAAAGGTTCATGTAACGTTCGGTGTAAATATTGTCGTAGTTGCGCCAGTCCATAACTCCTGAGTTGGCAACTGCTGCATGAAAAACATCGGAGTGGCGTAAAATACAGGCGGCGGCTGTGGTTCCGCCATAAGAAGTTCCGAAAACCCCTACCCTGTTTTTATCGAAATACGGACGGTCGTACAAAGCCTTAATTCCTTCCGCAAAATCGTCTTGCTCAACAATACTTAAGTTTCCGTATAACTTATCCAGCATTTTTTTGCCCTTCCAGCCGGCGTTTCTACCATCGATGTTAACCACCAAAAAGCCATATTCGGTAAGCGAACTCGGTATAGTAAAATTTTCTCGCACAGCATTTGTCGCCGGGCCTCCGTAATTTGATAAAATAAGTGGGTATTTTTTATTCGGATCAAAATTACTCGGAAAATGCAGCATACCGTGCAGCTCGGTTTCTCCATCGGCTGAAGTAAATGTATATACTTCTGTTTTTTTCAGGCCAAGCTCTTCAAATTTGGTCATGTCGCTTTCAGTAATTTTTGTCACCACTTTTCCTTTGTTATCTAACAGTTGCGTAAACGGAGGAATGTTATGTGTTTGTGCCACGTCGATAAAATATTTGCCGTCGGGCGACACATCAACACTATGGTTGTATGCAGGATCGGTTAAACGAACATCACCAGTACCATCCAATTTACAACGGTGCAACTGCAGTTTCATGTGGTTGTCGCCGCTGCGTGCCATATAGTAAAGTTGGTTCTTCTTTTCATCCACTTTTACCACACCGGCAACCTCAAACTCATGAGAAGTTATCGGATTAATCAAACCCTCTTTCAAATCGTACAGGTAATAGTTTTTAAATCCGTTCCGTTCACTTTCCCAGATAAACCTTTTATCATCTTCGAGGTATTGCATAAACGGTGTATTCTCTGTAAAACTGGCCGGCCACTCTTCGCGAACCACAACACGGCATTTCCCGGTTTCGGCATTGGCAGCTGTCCATTCCATAATGTCCTGTTTACGGTTGGTGCGGTGAAACAGCAGCTCAGTGCCATTGGGCGACCATTCAATTTTATAAACATAATGACCAACAACATTATCGGTAAATGGCTGACCATTGCGAACATCAACTGTAACTGTCTTTTGGGTTTCCAGGTCGTAAATCATCAGGTCAACTACCGGATTAACAGCACCTACTTTTGTGTAGGCTTCAATGTTCATCGAGTCGTAAATTTCGGTTTGCTCGTATTGCAGGTAGTAATTTCTAACCTCACTCATATCGAAATGGTAAAACGCCAGTTTTTTACTGTCGGGCGACCACCACATGGCATGCAGCTGATACAGTTCTTCACCGTAAACCCATGTTGCGGTACCAAACGTAAAGCGTTTTTCTACCGATCCTTCCGTAGTAACTTCAATTTCATTGTTCCCGTCAGCATCGGTTATGTAAACATTACCGTTTCTGTATTTGGCAACCAGATTTTTATCCGGCGAAGTTTCAGTTTCATATTGTCTGCCTCTCTGTGGCCTGTTAGCATACATTCTACGGTACCGTGCCATTGGCGATTCCTCTTTTTCAGCCTCACCAACTTCTTCAGCTTTTTTCTTTTTTACATTGTATTTATACTTTTTCCCGTCCCAACTGTATTCAAAACTATTACCGTCATCAGCCCAGTCAGCCGAAATGCGGCCATGTTTTACAGAACTGCGGATTTGTGGCCCAACTTTCTGGTATTGTTCGTATCCCGGCATATTTTTTATCCATTGCTGGGCACTAGAAGGAGATAAAACGGAACTGATTATCAGAATAATTACGGAGATTAAAGCAATTTTTTGGTTTCGCATTGTAATGAATTTATGTTTTTTATAATGGAAGTTATTTAAAGTCAAAATGAAAAACTGCGAGCAACATCTTGATTCCATTGGACTTCAGCTAATTTTTATTACATAGTTATGGCTATTTAATAAAAGCCGAGCTTTGCCACTGAAACCAAGATATCACTCTCGAAAATTCCCTCTTAACTTCAAATAACTTCAAAAAAGAGGCGTAAACATAATCACTGGTGAACAATTATCAAAAAAGAATAGTCATATTTAAAGACAAATCAGAATTATATATTCACAAAAATTTTATAAAACTGAAATGATGATGAAAGTTACACTATTAATTACACTTATTGCAATTATGGCACAATTCGGCCACACACAGGATGATCCATACCTCTGGCTGGAGGATATCGACGCAGAAAAGTCGTTGGAATGGGTGGAGAAATGGAATGAGAAATCGTTGCAGGTATTAACAAGTCAACCTGGTTATAAAAGTATTTACGAAAAAAACCTTGAGATTTATAATTCGACCGACCGTATTGCCGCTCCCTCAATTTACGGCGATTTAATCTATAATTTCTGGCAGGATCAGGATCACCAGCGTGGAATCTGGCGCCGTACCACAATGGAAAGTTATTTAAGCGGCAATCCCGATTGGGAAACCGTACTGGATATTGATGCACTTTCGGAAAAAGACGGCGAAAAATATGTATTTAAAGGTGCTACCGGGCTTTATCCTAAATACGAAAAGTTTTTGGTAAATCTCTCTAAAGGTGGTGGCGATGCTGTGGTAGTAAAAGAATTCGATGCCCAAAAGCTGGAATTTGTTGAAGGAGGTTTCTGTTTACCAGAAGCAAAAGGAGGAGCAAGCTGGATAGATGAAAATACTTTAATAGTATCAACTGATTTTGGCGATGGAATGACAACCTCGGGTTACCCTAAACAGGTAAAAATCTGGAAACGCGGAACTGATTTAAAAGACGCGAAACAGGTATTCGAAGGTAAAGAAGATAATATGGGGATATGGGGTGCCACTCATCAAACCAAAGAAAAAACTTACCAGTTTATTATGCAACGAACCTCCTTCTATTCGGGAAGCTACTTTTTTATAGAAAATGGGAAACTTGTTAAACCGGAACTGCCTGACGATATTGAATTTGCAGGAATATTTAAGAAACAAGTTATCCTTCAGTTAAAATCGGATTGGGAAGTAGGCGAAAAATCGTTTAAACAAGGGGCCGTGATAAGTATTGCATACGACGACTTAATTAAAGGCAATAACAACTATCAACTGGTTTTAATGCCCGACGAACGATCAAGTGTGACCAGTATGACATCCACTAAAAATGTACTTCTGGTTAACATGCTGAGTAATGTAAAAAGCGAACTTCATAAATATACTTTCGACGGTGGCTGGAAAAGTGAAAAAATTGATGCCCCACAGTTTGGAAATATCGGGCTTGGATCAAGTGATGATGAATCGGACAATTTCTTTTTTTATTTTCAGAATTTCCTTGAACCTTCTACATTATACAAAGCCGATGCCGTTACAGGCAGATTTAAGAAAGTAAAATCGCTGCCTTCGTTTTTCCCAACAGAAAAATATAAAGTTGAACAGTTTGAGGCAACCTCGAAAGATGGCACCAAAATTCCATACTTTGTTGTTAGCAGGAAAAATATGAAGCTGGATGGTAATAATCCAACATTAATTGGCGCTTATGGCGGATTCGAAGTATCAAGGTTACCCCGTTACAGTGCAGTTACAGGAACCGCGTGGCTCGAAAAAGGTGGAGTTTACGTGTTAGCCAACCTGCGTGGTGGAGGCGAGTTCGGGCCCAAGTGGCACCAGGCCGGTTTAAAAGAAAATCGTCAGCGCATTTACAACGACTATTATGCAGTTGCTGAAAGCCTGATAGAAAAGAAAATTACTTCGCCGAGAAGACTGGGTATAATTGGTGGCAGTAACGGTGGATTGCTGGTGGGAGTTGCCTATACTCAGCGACCTGACCTTTATAATGCCGTGGTTTGTGCAGTACCGCTTTTCGATATGAAACGTTATAATAAACTGCTGGCCGGTGCAAGCTGGATGGCAGAATATGGCAACCCTGATATTCCGGAAGAGTGGGATTACATTAAAAATTATTCGCCTTACCAAAATATTAAACCGGGAATGAAATACCCTGAAGTGTTCTTTACCACATCAACCCGCGACGACCGTGTTCATCCAGGGCATGCACGCAAAGCCGTGGCAAAAATGAATGAACTGGGTTACAAAATCTATTATTTCGAGAATACGGAAGGTGGGCATGCAGGGGCTTCTACAAACGAACAAAGGGCAAAAGTTGCTGCCCTCGAGTATGTTTACCTGCAAATGAAACTGATTGATTAATACATCGCAGAATTCTAATAATAAACCCTGAGGGAATTGGATAACCCTGAGGGTTTTTTATTTTTAAATTATAGTTTCAATATCAGCCTTAATATTCTCTTTTTCGTCTTTAAAAAAAATAATAAACAAAATTGCAACAATCAACGCAATTGCTGCCGGTACCAACATTACACTTTGCCAGTTGTGCCCAACTACTTTACCTCCTTCAATTATTTGTGAACGCTGTAATTCCCAGCCACTCAGGTTGGTTCCAATTAACCATCCTACTCCGTATGTCATAAAAGTCAGCAATCCCTGCAGGCTGGCTTTAAACTCAAGCGGGGCTTTTTTATCGACATAAATCTGGGCTGTAACATAAAAGAAATCGTAGCAAATTCCGTGAAGTATTATTCCAATGTAAAAGAACCAAACCAACGTATCGTTATCGCCAAATGCAAATAAAAGATACCGCACCACCCATGCAAACATGCCCATAAGTAACATCCGTTTAATTCCCAGCCGAATAAATATAAGTGGCATCAGAAGCATAAAAATCACTTCCGACATTTGTCCCATCGACAGCAACCCGGCGACATCGCTAATCCCCTCCTCGTTCATAACCATATTTGCGTAAGGGAAATACATGGCAAACGGGATAGAAATAAAAAGGGTTCCCAGAATAAGAACCGCAAACGAACGGTCTTTCATTAACTGAAGCGCATCTAAACCGATTATATCTTTTATACTTACTTTTTCGTTCTTCTTTTGCGGTGGAGTATCAGGTAAAACAAAGCTGTACAATCCGAGTAATATTGAAGCACCCGCAGCCAATACCATTGGCATAGGCCCGTTTTCAAGATTTAGGGCGCTTATTAACAGTCCTCCCACTATCCAGCCAATAGTCCCCAAAACCCTTATTCTGGGAAATTGTTTTCCGGCATCGGGCGTGTGCCGCAAAGCCATTGTTGTAACCAATGCAACAGTTGGCATGTAACAAATATTGTAAGCCAGCAATACCCAGAAAAAAAGTGAAGGATCGTTTATACGCGATACCAAAAACATTAACACCCCACCAATTAAATGCAATACACCGGTTAACTTTTGCGCCGAAAAATATTTATCGGCAATCAGGCTCACAAAAAATGCTGCAATTATCGAACCCCAGGCCAGGGTACTAAAGGCCCTTCCCACATCATCGCCTAAAAATCCAATGGTGGTAAGATAGTTTCCCATTGGGACAAACCACACTCCCCAGATAAAAAATTCGAGAAACATCATAAACGACAGGCTTAGATAGGTTTTTGTCTTCATAATAAAGGATTTAGTTTAATATCTTCTAATTTAACAAAAAACTTTTTCTGCCGTATTCTAAACAAATAATTTAACTTTTTAACAAATTGAATTTTGGTATAAAAATTGTAATTTTGCCCACTGATCTTGTAAATAAAACAGCCATGAGAAATACATTAAAAGCTATTTCACTTTTACTTATTACGGTTTTTATTCTTTCTTTTTCTTCTTGTTTAACCGAAGAAGAGAAAATAGAACGCACCTTTGAAACAGAATTAATTGAATTGGATGCATTTTTAGCAAAAATCATAGATGATGGTTATGATCTTGACACCACAGAATTAGGTGTATATTACCTTGTTTACGAGGAAGGTGAAGGAGCATATCCGGCTGAAGGAGACGAGTTGTCGATTAAATATACCGGATATTTTACTGACGGTAATATTTTCGATTCCACAAGCGACTATTATGCCGATGGAATCTGGACCTTTAAATACATGGATCCGGAAGTGGGACTCATATCGGGCATGACTGATGGGCTGGCCATAATGAAAAAAGGTTCGAAGTATGACTTGATTATTCCTTCAAACCTGGCTTACGGCTCGACAGGTTCGGGAGTTGTGCCGCCATATACAACGTTAATTCTTTCGATTGAATTAATTGATATTCAATTACCTGCAGAGTAAACAGTGATACAGAATATAATACAATGCTACTCCTCAAAACAAATCTTGTTTAAAACATTTTATTATTAAGTCATGAAAAAATTATTGAAAACAAACTTATTTTTATTAATCATCACAGTATCTTTTTTTATTACATCGTGTTTTGATAACAGTATTCCTGGACGGACATTTGAACAGGAAATGGCTGAGCTAAACGAACAAATAACCTTGCTCAACGAAGATGGTTACGATGTTGACACAACCGAGTCGGGTGTTTACTATATTACACACCAGGAAGGGGAAGGCCCGTTGGTATCGGAGGGTGACACCGTTAAAATCAATTATATTGGTTATTTAAATAATGGCTATATTTTCGACGCCACTGCATCGTGGTCACCCGACAGCACCTGGGAGTTTATTTATTTGGAACAGCCCCTAATTCAAGGATTCAATGATGGTTTGGCGGTTATGAATAAGGGAAGCGAAGTTGAAATGATTATCCCTTCTAATTTAGCATATGGTGAATATGGAACCGGAACCATCGGGTCGTTTCAAACACTTATATTCAGCGTTAAAATGATTGATATTAAGCCTCCATTATAGCCGTTTGAATAACTGTGCTGTTTTATTTGAGATCCTACCATTATCCTACACACCCAAAGTAGAAATATTCGGCTCATCCAGATGTTTATTCAAGATCTCATGAAGTGTTAACCCCGGGCATTATTCTTTTTAAGCCTTTCCGTAACAATTTCTATTAATTGAATACAAATAATAGAAATAAAAATTATAACCATCTTCTTTAAAACCTGACTGATATGAAAAATGAATCTTTTTTCAAACAACCCATTGCCACTCTTTTTATAATAGGAATTTTGTTATTATCTGGTACCGGACTATATGCCCAACAAAAAATTGAAGTAGTTAAAGGAGGAGAAGTAACAATAGAATCGAAGATTCTTAAAGAAGAAAGGACTGTGTCAGTGCATCTTCCTGGTATCTACAACTTAACAAACCAAAGTTTCCCGGTTTTATATTTACTCGACGGGAAAGGGCACTTTCAGCACTCAAAGGCTGCAGTTAACTTTCTGACAATCCGCAATTACATGCCCCAGATAATAGTTGTTGCTATCCACAATGTTGACAGAAACCGTGATTTTTCGCCGGTTCATGAAGAACAGTTTCCATCGTCTGGCGGAGGGGAAAATTTTTTAGATTTTATTGAAAATGAATTAACACCATTTATAAACAAGAATTACCGGACTTCAGACTTTTCATTAATTATGGGCCATTCGTTTGGTGGCACAATTATAACCTACTCGCTGCTTACAAGACCGGAATTGTTCGATGGGTATATTTCCATTAGTCCATATCTGTTTTACGCCAACAATTACATTATTGACCTGGCCGACAAAAAACTCCAACCGAGCTATAACAGTAAAAAGTTTTATTACATGACCATTGGTGATGAACCTGCTTATTTCGAATCGCTGGATAAGTTTTCTTCTCTGGTACAAGAAAAATCTGCCACGGCTATCAACCTTGAATATAAAATGATGAAAAATGAGAACCACGGAACTATTCCTTACATCAGTCTATTCAACGGGTTAAGATTCATGTTCTCCGACTGGCAACTACCTAACGAAGTATTTAATAAAGGTTTGGCAGCAATTGATGGATATTACAATAACCTTTCAAAAAAGTACGGTTATGAAACTGTTACACCCGAGATTGTGATAAATCAACTGGGATATACATATCTTCAAAACAAGGAATTGAACAAGGCCATTGAAATTTTTACTGAAAATACAAAGCGGTATCCCCAATCTGCCAATGTTTACGACAGTCTGGGTGAAGGATTTGAAAAAAACAATCAGCTAAATAAGGCCAAAACAAATTATAAAAAAGCCTGCAATCTTGGAAAAGAACAAAACCATTTTAACACCCCAATTTATTTAAAGAACCTGAACAGGGTAAAAAAGAAAATTAATCCGGATAATTCATAATAAGTTGTCCTTCTTCCAATAAAGATTAAGTTTCACATCCATTTTCAATATCCAAAAATGGGTTCAATAAAAACGGAATTAATCCGCAAAACACGAATATTGCTCAATTTATGTGAATAATGCGGATTAAAAACATGTAAAAAAATTATATTTACTACAAGGAAACCATAAAACCAGATTCCCTCTTTTTATCTTCAATGCATGTAGAAACCTGTGGTAATAAAACATCAGAAGATTGTAAATAACATTGGTATATTTTTCGTTTATTCTTCCCTTTAATTTTTATTTACAGATGTAATGATATTGTAATACCCACGTCTTAACTTTGAAAGAAAACAAGAAAACAGCACATGGTTGCCAGGGATTTTAAAACAAGCGTATTACCGGTAAGCAAAAAGTTGCTTCGTTTTGCAACGTATTTTTTAAAAGACGAAGAACTTGCGCGCGATGTTGTTCAGGACGTGTTCCTGAAACTCTGGCAAAGACGCGAAACACTGTCGGAGATTGAAAACATTGAGGCATTTGCCATGCGTATGACCCGCAACCGGTGTCTGGATATAATCCGTGCAAACAAAGTGGTTCCCATTGATGCTGAAACCGAACGAAAATTAAAAGAACAAACGGTTGACGTTCATTTAAAAGTTGAAATAAGCGAGTCGGCAAAACAGATTAAACAACTGATTAATAAACTGCCTGACTTACAACGCAAAGTAATGCAGCTAAGAGACATTGAACAACTATCGTATGAAGAGATAGCTGAAGCTACCGATTTAAAGGTGAATGCAATAAGGGTAAACCTTTCGAGAGCCCGTAAAAAGGTTCGCGACGAATTTTTAAAAATAAATCAAGATGATGGAAGTAAAAGAAATATTACAAGTGTTACATCGCTATTTTAACGGCAAAAGCACCGATGCCGATGAAAGATTGCTGGAAACTTATTTTCAGTTGGGAGAAGTAGCAGATGAGGTGGCTGAATATGCCGAATTCTTTGGAGGCATTTCAGAGCTGGCCAGCGTAGCCGACGATCCAACCATTGAAGACGATGTAATGGATTTCATCCTGGAAAATGAGCATCGCGAAAAAACAAAATACCGCTCGATGTGGAAATCAGTTACAGGCATTGCAGCATCAGTTATCATTATCCTCGGAGGATTCCTGTTTTACCAGCAGCAGCAAAAACCGTTTGACGATACATTTGAGGACCCGGATAAGGCTTATGCTTATGCCGAGCAGACTTTACAGTATGTCTCCGGAAAATACAGCCAGGGACTTGCTCATTTATCAAGTTTTGAAAAGCTGCGTAAAGCAAACGAGCCCGTAAAAAAAGGTACTGCACCAGTCGTAGAGTTTTATGAAGGAGTTGAGAGAATAAAAGAAAGTAGCAGAGAATAGTGATCAGTCGCAGTTTTCAGTCGCAGTTAGCGCGCAACCTGTAATATGAAAACTGGAACAGATAAAAAACAAAGTAAAAAGTAAAACAAATAAAAATTAGAAATCATGAAAAAGTTATTATTAATCTTAGCAATTGTATTGCCCATGGCAGTACTTGCACAAAAAAGCCCGGTTGACAAGTTATTCGACAAATATGCCAACCAAAAGGGATTTACAACAGTCAATATATCGGGAAAACTGCTTGGTTTTGCCGCCCAGCTTGAAACAGGCGATGAAGCTACCAGTGAATTACTTTCAGGGTTAAGTGGTATTCGTGTACTTACCGTTGAAGACGATGAACTAAATGAAAAACTGGATTTTTATAATGAGTTGGAAAAAGAAGGATTCTTTAAAAACAACGATTTCGAAGTATTAATGGAGGTTACAGAAGATGACGAAGTGGTCAGGTTCCTGGCTAAAGATGCCGGTAACGGAAAAATTTCGGATCTGCTTTTAGTTGTAGGAGGCGACGATAATGCTTTAATCAGCATAAGTGGAATTATAGATCCGGCAAATATTGGAAAAATTACTAAAGCCGTTAATGTTGATGTTGGGGATTTTGATTAATTAGCTACAAGC
>JBDLJS010000120.1:0-10708 GCA_039714235.1 Bacteroidota bacterium
TTAAATAATAAAAAAAGAGCCAAAGAGATTTTTGAAACCTTAATTGAAAATGGAGATAAAATAATCAATAAAAACTCAGAGGATGAAGGTGACTTTTTTACAATATTTGGCGAGCAAGAGGATGAAAATACAAGGAATTCGCAAGCTTATACTTTAAGAGGGTTGGGAAATAAAGGACTTGGAAAAACTGGTCAGGCTGAAGAAGATTTGAAAAAAGCAGTTGAATTGTTGGTGAGTAATTTGTGGGCAAATACAGAATTGCAGGGATTATAATAAAGAATGAATTAGAAGTATTGCTTGATAAGGGAGTTATAGAAATTGATTCAAATGAAATATTCATACTATGAAACAGATTTTAACAGTTGCAATTATAGCATTAACCGGCCTGATTTTAGGATCGAGCAATAAAAAAGAGGTTGGAACTTCAAAACCCAATATTCTCTGGATAACAATAGAAGACTCGTCGCCACAATTTTTTGGATGTTACGGGAATAAAGATGCCAGCACACCGTCAATCGACAAACTTGCAAGCGAAGGGGTGAGGTTTACCAATTCGTTCTCCACCGGAACAGTTTGTTCACCCAGCCGGAGTACTATAATTACCGGAGTACGTACTTACAAAATGGGAACCGGAAACCACCGTAGCAATTATTCCATCCCTTCTTTTATTCATGGGTTTCCATACTACCTGCAACAACAGGGATACTATGTAACCAACAACTCAAAAACCGACTACAACGTTGGCGATGTAAAAAAATTTACAAAAGAAACCTGGCACGAGAGTTCAAAAACTGCGGGATGGTGGAACCGGAAACCAGGACAGCCATTTTTTGCTGTTTTTAATTTTATGGACTCGCACCAATCGAGAACCATGACACAGCCTTACAAGTGGTACATTAAAAATGTTTGGGATAAATTACCAGAACAAGACAGGATTGAAGAGGATGAATTTGAACTGCCAACATTTTACCGCGACAGCCCTGAAATGCGTAAACATTTTGCAAGGGTTTATAACTCGATAAAACTTACTGACAATAAAATTAATGCGCTTATTGCCAGGTTAGAAAAAGATAATTTACGCGATAGTACAATTATTTTCTTTTATGCCGACCACGGTGAAGGTATGCCACGCGGAAAAACAAATGGTATTAATTATGGTTACAGGGTGCCTTTTGTTGTTTGGTTTCCTGAAATGTACAAGCACTTATCGCCGTGGGGAGCCAGCGGTATTGTTTCTGACGAACTGATTGATTTCGAAGACCTGGCACCAACCATAATCAGCCTGGCAGGTGGAGCGGTTCCCGATTATCTGAAAGGTCGCATATTAATGGGAGAAAGCCGAACGAAGCCTGTTGAGCATCTTATTTTATCTTCCGACCGTGCCGATAATGGCATAGACATGGTGCGCACCATAACCGACGGCAGGTTTGTTTACTCGCGAAACTATATGCCTTTTATTCCGCAACAGCGCTACATAAGGTATATGGAAGTTGCAGAAATTGTTAATCAGATGCGTTCCGACCTTAATGAAGGACTTTTAAATCCACTGCAAAAAAGCTTATTCGAAGAACGTCCGGCAGAGTTTCTTTTCGATATTGAAAACGATTTATGGGAAACAAATAACCTGGCCGATAATCCTGATTTTGCCGCTGTACTAAATAAGATGAGAAAGCAACTCGATGAGGAGTTATTAAAAGCGCGCGATGTAATGTTCCTGCCCGAGTACGAAATTGCGTTGATTTCGAAAACCGGAACACCTTATGAATTCAGAATGGATAATGAGAAATATCCTTTCAAAGAAATTTATGCAGCTGCTTCACTCTCTGGCAAGAGAGGAAAAGAAATTGCACGTAAACAGGTAGAGCTCCTGAAAAACGATAATAAGATAATTCGTTTCTGGGCAACAATGGGATTGCGTAACCAGGCCCCGGAAATCCTGATTTCATATCAAAAAGATATAGAACAGGTTATGAGCGACGAATATCCTCCAGTTGCAGTTACAGCCTCGGCAATTGCGTATAAGCAATTTAAAAACAGGAAGGCTGAAGAGCTATTAAAAAAATCATGTAAAAGCGATAATTTCGAAGAGGCGCTTTTGGCAATCAATTTCCTGATGTATACAAACGATAAACAACCTTTTGTTGAAACCATAAAAGCCACATACGAACTGTCCGGCCGGAACTATAATGTACGGGCGGCGTGCAACGATTTTCTCGGTAGCCTGGGAATAATACCAAACGATTTCAACCACAGGGATTAAGATAAAATTTTATATCTGTTGGATTAATTTCTTTTTAATAGTTTTATACCTAATCTTAAATATTTTACCTTTTTGTTTTTAGTACAAAAAGGTTTGCATATTTTTATAGTTTCAATCATAAATTGGCAAATATTAATTAACTAACTATAAAAAGAAAATTATGAAGGACAGAAGACAGTTTCTCAAAATTTCGGCTGCAGGTGCTGCAGGCGTAATAGCTTTGGGTACATACGCGTGCAAACCCGGAGCAAAAAAGGCTGGCCAGTCAGAGGCAAAAGTGCAACCGGTTGACCGTAAAAGCTTTGGCGTCGGATTGCAACTTTATACAATTAGGGATGCAATGACTGCCGATGCTGTTGGCTCTTTAACAAAAGTATCCGAAATGGGATATAAATATGTTGAACTGGCAGGTTACACCGACGGTAAATTTTATGACATGTTGCCGGCAGAGTTTAAGAAGGTAGTAACCGATTTAGGCATGGAAATTATCAGCAGTCATACAATGGTTGAGGCCAAAGGAATAACTGTGGAGAATGCGAAGAAAATGGCCGAGGACCATGCTCAGGTTGGCGTAAAATATTGTGTTCAGCCGTGGGTAAACGACGGAGACCGCAATGTTGAAACCTACAAAAAAATGATTGCTGACTGGAACGAAGTGGGTAAAATAATGAAAGGTGTGGGTATTCAGTTTGCATACCACAACCACAATTTCGAGTTTATGCCAGTTGATGGCATGATACCGTATTACGATATTTTTCTGAAAGAGATGGATGCCGATTTAATTACCATGGAACTGGATATGTACTGGGCAACAAAAGCAGGGCAGGATCCGGTTGAAATGTTTAATAAATATCCCGGAAGATTCCAGCTGTTCCACTTTAAAGACATGGCTGAAAAGAGTGCACCTTTTTATACTGTTGAAAAAGATGATATTACATCAGTTGGTGCAGGGCTTATCGATTTTAACCGAATTTATGCAGCCCGCGAAACTGCCGGTATGAAATACCTGTTTGTGGAAGATGATAACCAGGGTAACGGCAAACCGTTTGAGGCCATTGAAACCAGTATCAAAAATCTTACAACTGATATATTGGTATAGACCAAAATCTTTATAAAATAAAAAAGAGCACTTTATAAATGCTCTTTTTTTGGTTGACCCACCAGGGCTCGAACCTGGACTCTTCTGAACCAAAATCAGACGTGTTGCCAATTACACCATGGGTCAGTCCTTATTGTGTCTTTTCGTTAAAGACGGCGCAAAAGTATAAATTTTTTTTTATTCTGAAACAGGATAGATAAATTTTTTTAGGTTGCTGTATTTTCTGAAAAACTGGAATTTTCAGAATCGGGATTAGACAATAGTCTTTAAAAGATTATATTTGCCGGTAATCTAAAAAATCGATCATGCAACATACCAGATTAATCAATAATATCTTAGGCTGGATTGTATTTATTGTAGCCGCAGTTACTTACTTTCTAACTATCGAACCTACGGTTAGCTGGTGGGATTGCGGCGAATTTATAACCAGTGCTTATAAGTTGGAAGTAGGCCATCCGCCAGGTGCACCTACTTTTATGATTCTGGGACGGATTTTTACTCTGTTTGCAGCCGATGCATCCAAAGCAGCTGTAATGGTTAACTCGCTTTCGGCAATTGCGAGTGCAGCAACTATTATGTTATTATACTGGACTATTGTGCATCTGGCCAACAAGCTTTTTCCTTCCGAAAAACTCACAAACGGAGAACAAATTGCGGTTTGGGGAAGTGGACTGGTAGGAGCACTGGCATTTACATTCACCGATTCTTTCTGGTTTTCCGCAGTTGAAGGCGAGGTGTATGCATTATCATCGTTTTTTACTGCTATTGTTTTTTGGGCTATTCTGAAATGGGAAAATGTGGCCGAACAGAAGTATGCCAACCGTTGGCTTATATTAATTGCCTACCTGGTTGGTTTGTCAATTGGTGTTCACTTGCTAAACTTGCTCGCTATCCCTGCAATCGGACTGGTATATTACTTCAAAAAATATGAGTTTTCGTGGAAAGGAGTTGTTTTGGCTTTGGCGGCCTCCATGGGTATTTTACTTGGTATACAGTATGTTATTATTCCCGGGGTGCCAAGAGTTGCGTTTGTTTTCGACCGCATATTTGTTAACGGATTAGGATTACCATTTAATTCAGGCATCCTGTTTATGGTGGCATTGGTAATCGGCGCTTCAGTATGGGCTGTACGGTATACGCAAAAGAAAAATCTTGCAGTATGGAACACAGCGGCAACCATAGTAATTGTAATATTAATCGGGTACTCTTCGTTTGCACTTATCCTTATAAGGGCTTCAGCTAATCCGCCAATGAACCAAAACCACCCGGATAATGCATTTGCCCTGGTGCGTTATTTAAACCGCGAACAATATGGCGATCGTCCGTTATTCCAGGGGCAGTACTATAATGCTCCGGCAATATCAGGAGTTAATCCAAAAGACCAGTATAATAAAGTTGACGGGAAATATAAAGTAACCGGAACCATGTCGGGAGGTACCAAATACGAACCTAAGCTGGAAACCTTCTTCCCAAGAATGTACAGCAGCAAAGACAACCACGTAAGAGCATATAAAGAGTGGGGGAAGGTAAAAGGTAAACCTGTCAGAATAAGGGAGAGAGGAAAGGTTAAAACAGTACAGAAACCAACTTTTGGCGAAAATCTGAGGTTTTTATTTTCGTACCAGTTGGGGCATATGTATATGCGCTATTTTATGTGGAATTTTGTGGGGCGTCAAAACGATATTCAGGGGCACGGAGGCTTTTCGAACGGCAACTGGGTAAGCGGCATAAGTTTTATCGACAATGCCAAAGTTGGCCCGCGCGATAATATGCCTGGCCACATGAAAAACGATGCAAGCAGAAATGCCTATTATTTTCTGCCAATGCTGTTCGGATTAATAGGTATGTTTTATCAGTATAACCAGGGGAAAAAAGGAAAAGAAACATTTGCCATAACCATGATGTTGTTTGTCCTTACCGGAATTGCCATTGTGGTTTATCTGAACCAGTATCCATACCAACCAAGGGAGCGCGATTATGCCTTTGCGGGATCGTTTTATGCATTTGCCATCTGGATTGGGCTGGCTGTTCCTGCTTTATTTTCAGCAGTAAGAAAAGTAATAAAAGGAGTACCTGGTGCAGTGCTGGTAACGGCCCTGTCCATTGCTGTTGTGCCAAGTGTTCTGGCCTCAGAAAACTGGGACGACCACGACCGGTCGGGGAAATACATGGCACGTGATTATGCCATAAACTATCTGGAATCATGCGCACCCAATGCATTGTTGTTTACTTATGGCGACAACGATACGTTCCCGCTTTGGTACGTACAGGAAGTGGAAGGTGTGCGTCCTGATATTAAAATTATTAACCTTAGCTACCTGGGAATGGACTGGTATATAACCCAGCAAAAATATGCCACAAATGAAGCTCCACCTGCCCCATTTTCGTTCGAAAACGATAAATATTACATGGGCCGGATGGATGCAATTCTTTTTCAGGAAAGAATTAAAAGCTCGGTGGAGTTGAGCGAAGCAATGAAATTTCTGGGCAGCGACGATGTGCGAACCAAAGTAAAAGTAACCAGCGGCGCCATGATGGATTTCCTGCCATCGCGCGAATTCCACATAACCGTTGACAAACAAAAGGTTTTGGAAACCGGTACGGTTAAACCGGAAAATGAACAACTGATTGCTGACAGAGTTACATTCAGAATTGGTAAAAATTTTCTTTCAAAGAGTGAAATGGCAATTTTGAATATGATAGCAGCCAACAACTGGGAGCGCCCAATATATATCGACCACAGCCTTGTTTTTACCGGAAATATATTCTTCCTCGACTGGCTGCAGTTTGAAGGGTTGGCATATCGATTTGTGCCAATTAAAACGCCTAAAAAGGGAATGATTGCCGGAAGGATTGATTCTGATATTTTGTACGACAATGTGATGAATAAATTTATATGGGGTAATGTAAACGATCCTGATATTCATATTGATGAGTACAACCGGAAAGAGATTAATATAATGCAGGCCAGGCTAATGTTTACCAGGCTGGCTCAAACCCTGGTGAATGAAGACAAAAATGAAAAGGCTGTTGAAGTAATCGACCGGATGTTTGAAATATTCCCTGACGAGGTTGTTCCACTTACTTACGATTCGTTTTCGGCAGTTGAAATATATTACCGGGCCGGAGCAAACGAAAAAGCAAATGAAATTATCAGGATTCTGGCTAAAAACAGTTTCGAAATGCTCGGGTATTATACTTCGTTACCCGGTAAATTTGCCTCTGCAGTAAAAGCCGAACAAAACAGGCAAATATCGCATTTGAGAAACATGACCATTATTACCCGGAACTATAAACAGGAAGAATTAAACAAGGAGATAGATGATCAGTTGCAAGCGCTTATTCAAAAGCTTTCTGTCGGAGTGGGATCATGATAATCTATAATTTACTTAATTTGTTTGTGTAATTGTTTTGCCAGTTTCGAGCCTCGCGATAATATTCCTGCTGTTGAATGGTATTCCATTTCGTGTTCGATAACAGCAAGAAGCTCAGGTTTTAATCCCGGTTCAATTTCCGAAATATTGAAAAGGATTTGCATGGCATGAACACGAACAGCAACGGCCTCTTTTGCCGATGTAAAAGCGTTTAAACAATAATCGACCAGAAACCCGGAATACTGCGGATCTATTTTGTTCATACTTATTAATTTTAACCAATGCCGTCTTTTACTCGCGTTTTTTTCGATCTTAAGTTTTTTAATTATATCAGGCAAATATGGTTTTAGTAATCCTGGGAAGTCGTCGTGAATTTTATCGGCCAGGTAAGCTGCACGCCAGCTTCGCTGCTCACTTTTATTAAGGGCAATGTTCATTAATATCCCGAATTTTTCAGGACTGTGGCTTAACTCTTGCGTAACTATTTCAATATTCTCCCACGAATCAAGTAAAATGTACAGCTCTTCTTCAGTCATCGGTTTTTGTTTGAAACAAATATACAAGTGTCTGAGTTTATTGCTCCAAACTTTTCTATTTTTAACGGGAGTTAGACCTAAACGCATGCTGGAAATATGAACTATTTTTTACCCCGTACTTCAGTGCGGGGCAAAAAATAAACTGATATTAAAATTAATTTTATAACACACGTTATTTTTAAGTCATGATCCAGGTTACTTGTGCTTTAATCTTTCAGGATAACAAAGTTTTAATTACACAAAACGGCGAAGATTCCGATCATCCGTTTCAGTGGGAATTCCCGGGTGGAAAAGTTAAATCAGGCGAAAGTCCGCAGGAGTGTATTATTCGTGAAATAAAAGAGGAACTTGAACTGGGAATAAAGGTTATGAACACTCTGCAGCCTGTTGAATACGATTACAAGATTAAAGAAATAAGGCTAACCCCGTTTGTTTGCTCCATTATTGAAGGAGAACTAAAATTAAACGAACATGCTGACGGGAAATGGGTTGATTTTGATGAATTGACGAAATTTGATCTTGCCGCAGCAGATAAAAAACTGGTGGAATTCAATTACGATTATTTAAGAGACTGTTTGGATTTTATTTATTAGAAATATTCTGATGTATTTTTTGCTTAGACAAGGTAAAATTGACGCGAATAGCCATAGCTATTTAAGGAGATTTTACAGCAGTATAAGTGAAAAAGACACATAATAGAATAGGTTTAATAAATTCAAAACAGTTTCTAAAGGAACACACCGGGGAAAAGATGTACAAGCCCTGATAAAACAACTCCCCATCCTACAATTGATAAAATCATGTACAACACAATATGTTTGCGGTGTGCATAATATTTGTTAGCCAAAAATGCGCCTATTGGAATGGTTAACAAAACAGGGGTGGCAATAATTACTCCCCAAAATCCGTAAGTTGTTCTTAATTTAATGATAAACCTGTTCTTTCTGGAAAAGACCTTTTTTGTTTTTCTTTTTGAATCCCTCTTTTCGCAGTAGGATTTGTAGCGGGCTTTTAACCTTCCGGGCATTATGCGGCAAATAAAAGGCCAGCAAAATGTTAAACCGCGATTAACCGGTTTGCTTAGGTAATAAAAAAACAGAAAGCCGCCTATTCCACCTGCCAGAACAGCCAGAATAGCGTATTTATAATCAACTCCGATTATCATTGCATACGGTAATGTTACAATATATTTTACCGATGCCAGAAGCACAATATGTAATAATTTTAATACCACAATTACCCTGATGTTGTGTCATGCATAAAATGGTATATAAGTTGAAGTTATTTTTTTGTTTTTTCGAGATAATAAAAAGTAAGCATAGCACTAGCTACGTGAGTCTTTTAATTATGAAGTAAAAACGAAAAAGAACAATACTTGGTGCATCAGATTATGTGTGACACGACTTAAACTGATGCTAAAACGTAGTACGAATTAAAATGTTTCGCCTGAGGTTTAAAAGTTTGTTTTTCTTAACAATTTTTAAATACTGGGTTAAAGAAACTATATTTATATCATTCAAATTACACGATAATGCTGGATAAAATTCCGATATACGAACTGCCATTCACAGGAAACGAAAAACCGGAATTTAAAATTTACCAGGTTCAGGGCGTAGAAATTCAAAGGAAGGATTATCCGCATAAAACCGAATTGCCACATAAACACAGCTATTTCGAGGTTTGCTTTTTTTCCGGCGGCAGTGGTGAGCACGAAATTGATTTTAAAAACCACAAAATTGAATCGCCTGCTATTCATTATCTGCAGCCCGGCCAGGTGCACGTAATCAGGCGGGGTAAGGAATACCGGGGGTATCTGCTGGTTTTTTCTGAAGAGTTTTTTAATCTGAATTTTGAGAATATAGAAGTCATTCCCGGCTATCCGTTGGTAAGTCAATTGGAAAACGGCCCGATTCTGAACCTGAATAAGGAACAATTTGAGGAGTTCTTTCAACTTATCAGGAATATTGAAAAAGAACTAACAAACCATGACAAGGATTCGGAAGAGATAATCATCTCCTATCTGAAAATATTCTTTTTGAAATTAAGACAAAATTTCTCGAAGTTGAGAACCACCAAAAATGAAGCTTCCGGTAATACTAAAAGTACGGTTTACAGGTTTAACCGTTTGGTTGAAGAAAATTATTGTCAGGTTCACCATGTGAAAGAGTATGCCGGGTTACTGGGCGAAACACCAGCTCATTTAAATCGGGCGGTTAAGGCTGTTACCGGGAAAACAGCAGGCGAAATTATAATCGAAAGGTTAATGCTTGAAGCCAGGCGTTTGCTTATATATTCCGATTTGAGTAATAAAGAAATTGCCTACAAACTGAATTACGACGATCCGTCTTATTTTGCCCGGATTTTCAGAAAGAAAACAGGACAGACTCCCAGCTCTTTCAGGTTGACTGTTAAAGCCAGGTACCATTAACTTACCACATTCTGCGGTTCGCCGTTAATAAAAGCTTTAAGATTTTTAGTAGCAATTTGCATCAATCGTTGTCGTGCCTCGGTAGTAGCCCATGCAATATGAGGTGTAATAAAACAGTTTTTGGCTTTTGGCAGAGGATTGTCTTTAGCTGCCGGTTCAACATTCAGAACATCGAGCCCGGCACCGGCAATTCTGCCTGCGTTAAGCGCATCGGCCAAATCCTGCTCGTTAACTAAAGGGCCCCGGCCGGTATTAACCAGAAAGGCCGATTTTTTCATTTTATTAATTGCCCCTTTGTTAATGAAACCATGGTTCTCGGGTGTAAGAGGGCAGTTTATACTTATAAAATCGCTCTCTTTTAATAGGGTGTCGAGGTCAACTTGTGTGGCATCCAGTTCGGTCTGTTTTTTACTGCGGTTGTTAAAAATTATTTTCATGCCAAAAGCCAAACCTATTTTTGCCACAGTCTGGCCTATCTGTCCAAAACCAATAATTCCCAGTGTTTTTCCGGCCAGCTCTGTCTGGGGTGTTTCCCAGTAGGCAAAATCTATGCTTTCTGCCCATTCGCCCGACGAAACCGATTGTGCATGTACCGCAACATTTTGTGCAAAACTCAGGATGTGCGAAAATACCATCTGGGCAACCGATTGTGTACTGTATGCCGGAATATTGGTTACAGTAATGCCAGCCTCTTTTGCTGCATCAATGTCAACAACATTATAACCTGTTGCAAGTACCCCAATGTATTTCAGGATTGGCAATTGCTTAATAATCTCCTTGCTGATTATAACTTTATTTGTAAAAATAGCTTCTGCATTACCAATGCGTTCAATGGTCTGGTCAGGTGCAGTCCGGTCATAAATTTTACAATCCCCCAGCTCTTCAATTTTTTTCCAGCTTAAATCTCCGGGGTTCAGGGTGTATCCGTCCAGTACAACAATTTTCATAGTTTTAATTTTTATTATGCAGGTTTCAAAAGTAAGAAAACGGTGGATTCAAATTTTAAATGAT
>JBDLJS010000121.1:0-10634 GCA_039714235.1 Bacteroidota bacterium
TCTACAAGGTCGGTAGTAATTATATCGGCAACAACTTCCAGAATATTCACAGCTTCAATCTGTTCTTCGAGCCTTGCCGATTCTGATTCTGTAATTATGTTACTTTGAATTTGTTGAAGATACAAGAGAATTTCAGTGTGCCCCCGGTCTATTTTCGCGTCTTTTTTTCTAAGTTTTGCCAGTTGTTCTTCGTTTCCAACAAGTGCAATATTTATCCCTTTTTCAAGAATCGACAAAGTATATTTTCCCAGTTTCACGATTGCATTATTTGCCAAATCAATAGCCATCGACGGGTTTTCGAGATAAAAACTGTGCAATTCCGGGAATAGTTCTTTCTGGTCTTTTTCTTTCGAAGGCACCAGAAGCAACACCAGTTTTGCCACCGGCTTAACCAGCCATATAAATATAATAGTATTGGCGGCATTAAAAAGTGTGTGTGCATTGGCAATCTGGCGCGCCTCTCCTTCTGATAAAATCCTGACCGACTGAGCAATTTCGTCGATAAAAAAATACCAGATAATTACGCCCGCAACGTTAAATAAAACATGTGAAACAGCTACTCTTTTGGCTTCATGAGGTTTGCCGATGGCTGACAATACTGCTGTGACGCAGGTGCCAATATTTGCCCCAAAAATAATTGCGATACCCGCTTCAACACTAATTAATCCCTGCGATGCCAACACGATTACCACACCGGTTGTTGCCGAAGAACTTTGCACTGCGGCGGTAAAAACTGTTCCAATAACAATACCCCACAGGTAATTGTCCAGCCCTTTCATTAAATTCACAAACGGCTCGTACGATTTTAACGGTCCTGTAGCCTCGCTCATCACATTCATGCCTAAAAAAACCAAACCAAGTCCTAAAATTATTGTACCTGTGTTTTTTATCGCTTTTTTCTTAAAAACAGCAAATAGCAGATAGCCCAAAGCAACCATTATCCAAGAAGCTTTAGTAATTTTGAAAGCAATTATTTGTGCTGTAATTGTTGTTCCCAGGTTAGCGCCAAGTATAATTCCCAAAGTATTTTGAAAAGAAAGCAGGCCGGCAGAAACAAAGCCTACAGCTAAAACGGTTGTAACCGATGAAGATTGTATAACAGCAGTTATTCCGGTACCTGCAACAAGCGACGACCACCTGTTCCGTGTCATGGTTTTCAGAAACGATTTCATCTGGTTGCCGGCAGAAGCTTTTAAACCGTCTGTCATTACTGTCATGCCGTGCAGAAACAGGGCAAGGCCTCCCAATAATAATATTGTTAATAACCACCAATTCATGTACCTGCTGTTTTAATGCTAAATTAAGAAAGTTCTTTCACTATTTTGATTTAATAGTAGTTTCAACTTAATAAACTATTTTTGTTTTCATCAAAAAAAAATAAACTGAAATGAAATTAAAACTGATACTTTTTATTCTTATAGGCAGCCTGGTAATTTTAGCATCATGTACTAACACCACTAAAAAAGAGTCGAAAAAAAAGCAACCTAACATTGTTATTATTTTTTTAGATGATTCGGGTTATTCTGATTTTGCACCCTTTGGGCAAACAAAAATTGAAACCCCGAATGTTCAGAAACTGGCTGACGAAGGGATTATGTTTAAAAACTTTTATGTTCCCCAAGCTATTTGTTCAGCTTCAAGGTCAGCGTTGATTACAGGATGTTACCCAGAACGCACACATGTATTTGGTGCTCACGGGCCTAATGAAAAGGGACTTGATCCAAAATTTCCGACTATGGGAGAAATTTTTGGCGCTGCTGGTTATAATACGGCGATTTTTGGGAAATGGCATTGTGGCGACCTGCCCGAAACCAGGCCGCACAACCGTGGTTACCAGGAAAGTTGCGGGCTAATGTACTCAAACGATATGTGGAAGCACCACCCAATGAATCCTGAATACTGGGGCAGGTTTCCAATTCAATTTTGGGAAAATGGCGAAGTAAAAATACCGGATGTTGATTCGGCAGACCAGAAAATGCTTACCCGCTGGTACACCGAACATGCCGTTGACTTTATTAACCGCCAAATAGACGAGCCGTTTTTATTGTACGTACCCCACTCTATGCCTCACGTTCCGTTGTTTGTAAGCGACGAGTTTGAAGGCAAATCAGGAGCCGGGCTTTACACTGACGTTATGCTCGAGATCGACTGGTCGGTTGGTGAAATAAACAAAGCATTAAAAAATAACGGCCTTGAAGATAACACCATAGTAATTTTCTCATCTGATAACGGTCCCTGGGCTGTATTTGGCAATCATGCAGGCACAACACCTTTTCGCGAAGCAAAAGCAACTTCTTTCGACGGAGGGACACGCTCGGCATGTATAATTAAGTACCCCACGAAAATTGAAGGTGGACAGGAATCGACAAAAGCGCTGATGACAATCGACCTGTTACCTACTCTTTGTGACCTTACCGGTGTGCCTCTTCCCGGAACAGAGATAGACGGGAAAAATGTATGGAATATCATAACAAATAAAAAAGATGCATCGAACCCGCACGATTATTATTCGTTTACATCAGGCAAAAATATGGAGGCCGTTATGACAGCTGATGGCAAGTGGAAACTTCATTTTGCACATGATTACCGTGCATTGACAGATACTCTTGGCAAAAATGGTATGCCGGGAAAAACTACTACAAAACATATAGAGCTCTCACTGTTCGATATGGAAAACGATCCGTTTGAAACAACCAATGTAATTGTCCAATACCCTGAGATTGCCGGGAAGCTAATGGAATATGCTAAAAGTCACAAAGCAAAATTTTTTAACGAGCAGTAATTTTCAACCAATTTCAATCCCCTCCCTTTTCCGAGGGAATCACTTCGTGGCTTTTCAAAAGGGGGACAGAGGCGCTGAAAAAAATAAAAATCAGTATCGCTCTATCTTTTTGGTCGAAAATTCACCTCCAAATCCTGAACCTTGGCATTTGCCTCAGGATTGAGGGTAAAGAAAACTGCTATTTCTCCATTCTCGGCATTCATTGTAAAACTTCCGCGGAGCTGGTTTACTGGTTTCATCTCATTAATGGTTTTTATGTGTCCCGCTTTATCCAGAACCTTTTTTATTTCTGCCATTCGATGTTCACGCGATTTATCAGGGTAAAAGTTTTCGGCTAAAATCTCTGCTTCCAGGCCTTTATCCCATGATTGTATCAATTGTGCAACTTGCTCTTTTCTTTTCTTAAGAATATCAGAAACAGGCAATTGCCGTGATTGCAAATCAAGTGTTTCAAACAACAGTTTTTCAATTTCAGCCAGTGGCCATGCCCATGTGTATGTTAAGTTTCCAAACATCATTATTCCAATACCATACTCGGGATAAAAAACGTAATTACTGCCAAATCCGGGAAGAGCGCCACCGTGCGAAATACGATAAATTCCTTTGCAGTTTTTGTGAATCCGAAGCCCATATCCATAACCTTCAACCGAAGGACAGGAATCACCATTCCAGTCTTTGTTATTAGTATTTAACCAGGGGATTCTGATCCGATGCATTTCGCGTAACGTACTCCGTTTTACAGGTCCGGAGTCTGTGGTGCTCCGTGGTGGCCATGCTGATAGGTGAAAACCGACATATTTACTAAAATCTTCAATGGTTGTTATTATTCCGCCCATGGAGCCAAAAGCACCATCGTGCAGCATTGGTTCAAGCTTCCATTGCCCGTCTTCCCATCTGTACCCGTGTACCAGCCTGTCCCCGGTAATACTATCGTATTCCCAGTATGTATCTTCCATTTGTAAAGGTTCAAAAATATTTTTCCTGATATATTGTTGGTAGGGCATTCCCGAAACACGGGAAATAATATTTCCAAGCAAGGCATATCCGGTGTTGCTGTATTCATATGTATAAGAAGGAATATTTGAGAATGAAATGCCTTCGTTAACCATTTTCATCAACATTTGGTCAGGTTCATCTAACTGGCGGTCGCCCCATGGATTATCTTCAGGAAAACCGGCGGACATGGTCAACAGATCCTCAACTTTAATAACTGTGGCATCGCCGGTCAGGTACTTTAATTTTTTCATCCCGGATATATATATTGCAGCTGGATCATCAAGCGAAAGTTTCCCTTCATCTCTTAATTTCAAAATGGCCATTGCCGTAAAACTTTTCGACATTGAGGCAATTCTAAAGTTTGATTTTGTAGTTGCCGGAAGATTTTCATCAAGATTTATCAATCCTGCCGATGAAGCTACAACCAATTGGTCGTCAACAATAATTCCCCATGCAACGCCGGGAATATTTTTGGCATTTGCATCTTCTTCGAACAGCTTGTTTATTTCGTTTGAAACACTTTTTATCTGCTCAGCCCGGTTATTATTTTTGAAGACATACGGTCTATATGATTCTGACGCATTTAGTACTGCTGTCTCTGGTTTTTGTTCTGTCGCATTATAGTTACAAGAGGCTACAACCACACTAATAAAAAAGACGACAGCCAAATATCTAATCTTCATATCAATTAGTTTAGTTACACAATTATATTTCTTTTTAAAAATAGTTGATAATTGAAGAATTTCAAAGTTTGAATATATTTGCAGCCTGAATTATGTATTATAAATTACCATGAGGGCAATTAGAACATTAATCTTAATATTCTTTCTGACATTCACACTTTTTGTAGCCTGGGGACAATTCCCCGACCAGCAATACGTAATTTCAGGTGTTGATTCGCTTGAGAAATACATTGAAACTAAAACCAATATAAAATTCGACTACGCTTCTAATTCAATCGTACTGGAAGACGATGCCACTGATGGCCAGTTTATACTTCAGCCTTTTAGTTTCGAAGAATCGTTTAACGAAGGACTTCCCTCGTGGAATGGTTTAGCACCCGAAGACGAAAACTCTGCATTTAAGGTACAAATGCGGTTTGAAACCTCCCGTGGCTGGTCTGACTGGGTAACGGTTGGTTATTGGGATAAACATATCTGGTCGTGGTACGGTGATACCGAATTCCAGGGAGGCAAGGTAAATATTGATGTGGTTAAGCTTAACGAGTATATTAATAACTACCAGTTTAAGGTTCAGTTAAAAAGAAACAGTTTGTCGTATCAATCGCCAGGAATTGAGCAACTCAGCTTTTTTGTGAGCGATTCGAAAACTACCGATAATGTTGATATTAGTGACATTGTGGCTGATAATCCGCCGAAAATATTTATTAAAACAGATTTTATTTACCAAATTACGGTGGATGATGAAATTGGCTCACTAATTTGCTCTCCCACTTCAACTTCTATGATAATCCGAAGCTATGATATCGAAGTCGATCCATACGATTTTGCACTCAGAACTTATGATCCTGAGTGGGAGCTTTTCGGCGTGTGGCCCCGAGCGGTTCAACATGCCCACGAATATGGATTGCAGGGAAGTGTAACCCGATACCGGACGTGGAGCGAAGCTTACGAAGTGCTTAACAACGGAGGGCGAATTGCCATGTCGGTTGGGAGGCCACTTTATGCCGGGCATTTGATGATGCTGGCCGGTTTTGATTCAAATGGAAACCCGATTGTGCATGACCCGGCTAAAAGCAGTGGCTATGGAAAAATCTATTATAAAAAGGATTTAACCGAATCGTGGTTTAATAAAGGCGGTATTTCCTATACGTTTTATCCGAAAGAGTCGCCAACAGCTGTAGCCGGTAATGAATTAAGCAGGATAAATAATATTAGTGTTTATCCAAATCCAGTTGCCGACAGAATTAACATGGAACTAAATTTTCAGAAAAACGAAAAGTTAAGTGTAAGAATCTTCGACTTAAATGGTCGGTGCATCGATGTACTTTGCAACGAAACAGTACTCCCGAAAGGAAATCACGTGATGACTTTTAAAATTAATCAGAAGAAATATACTCCCGGTATTTATTTATTGCATGTTGTGACCGGCAGCAAACACTACAAAGAAAAAATCGTTAAGCAATAATTCTATTGTATTTGGCTGAATAATATGCAGATACGCAATTAAAATCACTTTGGATAATTAATTACGTATCTGCAATAAATTTAATTTTTAAAGAGAGGATCGGCTCCAATAGTACCGGTAATGTCTTTCATGTATTGTTTCGATTCTACATATTTCAACATCTTT
Organism: Bacteroidota bacterium; assembly: GCA_039714235.1. Taxonomy (GTDB): domain Bacteria; phylum Bacteroidota; class Bacteroidia; order Bacteroidales; family Prolixibacteraceae; genus Draconibacterium. The sequence goes on from JBDLJS010000121.1 coordinate 6,092, forward strand.
TTTGCCTTTTTCAAACGTCCCTTAATATCCATTTCCTCTATTAACAAAGCATTCTCAGGCACGGTCATAAATTCATCGAGATATGCAATCTGCTTTGTATAGAAAGCAATATCTTTTTCCTGTTTAAGTTTTAACCTCTCCATGTACCAGTCGCTCTTAATTACTACTTCGCGGTCGAAAGTTTTTCTCAGTTCAGAATTGCTAATGTCCTTGCCCTCGTAGTGACCATGAGCCATTATATGAAGCAGTATTTTTAACGGTGGAATTGCAGATTCAACACTACCATCTTCAAAATACGGGAGTGCGACTCTTCGCATGGCTTCAACAATGTTGTTAATTCCGTCAACATAATCGTCCATACTTTGCAATTCCGGTTTTAGCATCTTTTCATTAAAAACTGAAAGTGGCTCGTCAAATAACCTGTTCATACAACGGAAAGCAAAATTCTCAGTAATTCGATATCCCAATCGGCTGGCTAACACTTTTTGTCCATTATATTCGAAATCTTCCAGTTTCTCAAGACAATCGTTTTCAATCAGCAACTTAGCATCACGATCTTCAGGCACTAACCTTGCCCATATTTCCGGAATAAGAATACTAATATCGTGGTCAAACCGGTTTTCAGAACCAATGTATCCTGCTGCAGAACTAAAGCCCTGATACCCGGTAAGAATATACGATAACAGCGCGTTGTTCAGATCGGAGGTAGGAACCAACATATTAAAAGGTCCTTTGGTTAGGGCACCTTCTGAACCTGCACCGGTTGTTGAAGGCGATTTACCCGTAATACTACAAACAAAGTCCATAAACAACTCGGGCAACTCCTGGTAATGAATCGGATTATAAACGCTAAGTGGGCGAATGCCGGCTTTTTTGTCAACAGGATTATTCCTTCTTCCAGGCAGCACAGCATTAACAGGAAACACAACCGAATCTTCAGGTTTAATTTTGCGGTGCAAACGCACACCAATTTCAGCCAGGTATGTATCCTGAGTTTCTTCTTTAAATACATTTTTTTGCAGGTAACGCGGATTTTTTGTCGGGTTACCGTCAACAATTCGCGTATGAGATGGTGTTGCAAAATATGTATCATCATCGCCATTGGCAACCTCTTTAATAAAATCTTTTACGGGTTGGGTGTACTGCTCAAAACTAATAGCATCTTCAACCAGCTCCCTGGCATTATCTTTTGTTAGCGGCTCGTAATTGGTTAGGAAAGTATTGTCCTGAACAATGTCGCTTTCTGCACCTTTGTCGTACCCGCGAATTACTGCTTCGTCAGGCCGTTGGAAAAAGTAACTTTCGCAATTTGCAACCAGTTTTAAACTTAGGTTTGTGTACTCTTTATTCAAATTCTTCAAACTTTTCGCCGGCAAAGTAATGGTAGCCGAAATATCATCTTCGGTTTGAATTTTTAGGCTTGGCACAAAATCAGAACGTAATTTATGGATGTACCATCTACCCTCTTCGTTAAAACCAATTCGGACATAACTGGCTGTTATCGGATTGTGTTTGTAACTTAAAACATTTCCCGGACGGCCGTTAACAATTTCTACATTAAAGTATTGTTTCCAATCGAATTCACGATCCTCAAGCCCTCTGTAATGACGCTTTACAAAAAATGCCAGTGTTCTTATATTATTTGGTATTTCTTTTAAAAGTTTATTGTATTCGTCGTTATACTGGTCAGATGGGGTTAACAGTTTTACCGCTGAGCCTAATGTACGCTCCGGGCTTAGAAATGACCTTGAAGGATCAGCATCGGGACGAATATTTTTCCAACGGTGCGAATAATCATAATTAATTATCCAGTCAACTTTGTCTTCTGCTTCCTTCAGATTTTCAATATAAAAATAACCGAATTTTATGGCATTTTGCATCGACTTGGAGATTTCGGATTTACCACCTCCCGATACCGTACTTGGCTTATGACAAAACATACCTTCGGGTGAAGTATCAATGATCCGCCACATTTGCTGTGTTGGGTGTTTTACAAGCTGAAATTTATGCCCTGTAGGATGTACATAAGTTTTATGCGGAGAAAGCTTAAGACCATATTCTTTACCTTTATAAGTCCAGCTAATTCTGCTCTTTTCAACACTAAGATCAGTATTTTCGGGAATATAAATTACGTCTGAGTAATTTTTATCAATGGCATAATTTCCTTCCTGAATTTCAATTTTGTCGGCCAGTAATTTTTTTACATCATTAAAAGAATAAGGTTCTTTAAATTTTTTTGTGAAGTTAGAACCGAAGACTTTGTCACTCATATTGCCCCGTGGAAATGCAATAGCGCCACCGGCATGTTCTTCTTCAACCAGTCCGTAAAGATTGGCCGAATAGCTGATTTGTGTTTTAATCTCTTTTTTAGAGTAACCGTAATAATTATCGGCTATTAATGTAATTACAATCCCACGTTCGTCGCGACAGGTAAGTTTAAAGGCACCACCATCGTTGTACAATTCTTCCTTGTTTTTCCAGCACATACCATCTCTTTTCTGGCGTTCGCTGGCATCGTCGTAATGGGGCAATCCAATATCTTTCTTTTTAAGTTTGGTTAACTGAGGTGCCAGAATTATACACCCTGTATGACCAGTCCAATGTTCAACATCGAGTGCAGCGTCATTTATGGCAAGATTATGGTCTCCGGCATTGCCAAAAATTGTTTCAACAAAATCTAGATTGCTCACTAAGCAACCTGGTGCAAAAAAACGCACCTCCATACTTTTTTCGCTAATAACACTTTTTACTTCGGGACAAACAACCGGGCGAAGTAATAACGAAACCATTACCCTGGCTTTTTCTTCCTGTTTTGAAGTAAATGGCAGCAATTTCAAGTCATCGGAAGGATTAACGGCCTCATGCAGCAAGTGTGCAAAAGTAATTTTGGGTACCTCTTTTTTATCGAGAGGCACAGGCAGCCCACCACGTACAATGTGGAACGTGCCTTTTGTTGTTCTTTTATCTTTGGCAGGATTATTTAAAATGCCTTGTTTCAACCGGTATGAATTAAGCATTTGGCTTTTAAACTCGTTGCCATTGGGCGGCAAACTCAATTCGCGGGCCATGCCATTTTGGTTTAGTACCAAAGTATTGTTTGGTAACCGGTAATTCTTATCAATCTCAACTTCCTTAAGGTAATCGTCGATAAAATTCTGTATGCGGGTATCGACAGGTGACAAGTGTCCGCTTAATAAACGCGATTTTTGTCTAAAACTGTCAATCAGACCTTCAGTTAAAATCTGCAACCTGGCGTTTGTAAAATTGGTCTTAGAATCAGAATCATCGTGAAACAGTGGTTGCCCCAACGCTGCCAGTTGAAGGTTGATGTACTGAATCATGTCCTTTCGGCCCTTTTTACTTTGTTTATAAGGTTTTGCAATATCAACACTACTGTTTTTCATAATTTTAATTTTTGGGTATTCAACTAACTTATTTTTGTAATAAATTGTTTTTATACATATAATATCGGTTAAAAATCAAAATTACGCAAATGAAATTTGTTTGTCCCTATCTTTGCGTAATTGTAAAGTAAATTTAACGACAAAAAAAACCGCTCTATCTTTATTCGATAGAACGGTTTGCTCTTATATAGAAATTGGGTTTTTACTGTTTATTCAGCCATAACTGCTTTAACTTCTTTCAGAATGGCTCTTTTGGGTTTTACTCCCACAATTCGTCCGGCCTCTACTCCATCTTTTAAAATGAGCAATGTTGGGATATTACGAACTTTATATTTTTTTGCAATGTTTTGGTTATGGTCGACATTTACTTTTGCCACATGAAAACCTGTTTCGGTTTCGGCAATGTCGTTTAAAGTAGGTGCAATAATTTTGCATGGCCCACACCATGGTGCCCAAAAATCTACCAAAAACACTCCTTTACGTGTAGCTGCCTTAAACGTTTTGTTGTTAAGAACCTTAATTTTTTTGCTGGTTGCAACCGGTTTGGCATTTTTCATTCGGTAGTAATTAAATGTAATTAAACCGATTAATACAGCCAGAACAACCAGGATTATCAATAATGTTGTTGACATATCGTTTTGTTTAATCTAAAATTTTAATCTCCGAAGTGAGTTGCATAGCCTTTTTATAAGAAACGCTCACCCCACAATAACGGTCTTCCGACAGGCTTACTGCTTTCTCCAGTTTAGCCATTGGAAGGTCTTTTCCTTTGAACTCGTAGATTACATGCATCTTGTAAAAATGTTTTGGATGTTCCTCGGTTAAATCACCTTCAACTGTAACATTGAAATAATCCGGTTCGACACGCATTTTTTTCAATATTGAAATCACATCCATTCCTGTACATCCTGCTAGTGCAGTAAGCATAAATGGTTTTGGACGAGGCCCCCTGTCTTCTCCTCCAACAGCATCAACCGCATCCAGTACTATTTTATGGCCGTTTACATCAGCTTCAAAAGCCATATTTTCAAGCCATTGTACGTTTACTTTTTCTTTTCCCATTATTTATTTTTTATTACTGATTATTTATTCTTTAGCTACAAACTGCAAGCTACAAGTTTGCTAATAACTTCCAACTT
>JBDLJS010000122.1:0-10544 GCA_039714235.1 Bacteroidota bacterium
TCAAAAAAATCATAACTCATTCCGTGGTCCCCTGGGGCAGGGAGTTATATTTCATAAAAACATCCCTGCAAAATGGGATGGCGCTACCGGAACAAACATTCTTTGGAAATCACCAATTCCGAAACACGGTTATAACTCTCCGGTAATTTGGAACGATAAAATTTTTGTAGCCGGTGCCGATAACTCAATACGTGAAGTTTATTGTTTTAACCGTAACGATGGGAAATTACTCTGGACAGGCGTTGCGAACAACATTCAGGGCTCACCTGCCAAGCCTCCTCGTGTAACAGAAGATACAGGTCTTTCTGCCCCAACACTTACCACCGATGGAAAAGGTGTTTATGCCATTTTTGGTACTGGCGATGTGATAGCTTTCGATATGAACGGTAAACGGTTATGGGCAAGAAACCTGGGAGTTCCTGATAATCATTACGGACATTCGTCGTCGCTGATAACCTGGGCTGGAAAACTGTTTATTCAGTATGACACCAACCGGGGAGGAAAGATAATGGCCTTAAACGTGGCATCCGGAGAGACTGTTTGGGAAACAGTTCGTGAATCTAAAATATCGTGGGCAAGCCCTGTGTTGGCAGAGGTTGATGGGAAATATCAGCTAATCCTGACTTCCGACCCCATTGTTGCCGGATACGATGTAGAAACAGGAAAGGAACTTTGGGCAACCGAATGTATGATGGGTGAGGTTGGCCCTTCGGTAGGTTTTAGCGATGGGGTAGTTTTTGCCGCCAATGAGTATGCTCGTTTGGTGGCCATCAATCCAAAAGATGGTTCTATTATCTGGGAAAACGATGAGTATATGCCCGAAGCAGCAAGTCCACTGGCGCATAACGGATTATTAATAATTGCTACCAGCTACGGCGTATTGGTTTGTTACGATGCCAAAACCGGAGAACAGTACTGGGAACACGATGTGGGAACAACACTGTATGCATCGCCCATGGTTGCCGACGGTAAACTGTTTATGATGGACAACGACGGAATGATGCGGGTTTACGAATTCTCAAAAGAGATGAAACTAATCAGTGAAAATGATTTGGGCGAAATCGCCGGGACAACACCCGCATTTGCCGATGGAAGGATTTACATCCGTGGGGAGAGAAATTTATATTGTATCGGAAACTAAACCTTTGTGTCTTTGCGAGAGTATTATATGAATAACAATTTTCAAAATATAGACAAACTAATTGTAGAAAATGGCTCCACAAAAAAGAGCCTTATTCCTATTCTTCAGGCAATTCAGAATGAATATAATTATCTGCCTGAGGACGTACTTAAATACGTTGCAGAAAAGACTTCTATTTCTGCTGCAGAAATAATCGGAGTAGCAAGTTTTTACTCGCAGTTCCGGTTGCAGCCTGTTGGTGAACACATGATAAAAATCTGCGTGGGTACGGCCTGCCATGTAAAAGGGGCGGGACAAGTGTATGATGCTTTTCGCCGTGAATTTAAACTTCCTGATGGAATCGACACTGAAGAATCAGGAAAATATACCCTTGAAAAAGTGGCATGTTTGGGATGCTGTACTCTGGCACCAGTGGTTCAGATTGATGGAACAACATACGGCCACGTTGCACCCGACCAGGTTGGACAGATTATCGAAGATTTCGAAAGCCTGAAAGGTAAAAAAGGCTCAAAAAAGGCCCGTAAATCTGATGGTTCTGAAATAAAAGGGGAGATACGCATCGGGCTTGGGTCGTGCTGCGTGGCCAGTGGCAGCGACGAAATTCGCAAAGAGGTGGAGAGCGTGGTAAATGACAGTGGTATGCGTGTGAGTCTGAAACATGTGGGCTGTGTGGGAATGTGCCACCAGGTGCCGTTGGTTGAGATTGTTCCTAACGAGGGAGAACCAACCCTCTATTCCAAAGTAAAACCCGAAGATGTAAAAAATATAGTTGAGAATCATTTCGAAGCCCCAGGTCTTTTAAATCGAGTAAAAACAAAGCTGTTAAATATTGCCGAGACCATTCAAACCGACCGAAACTGGGAGGGAATCCAACGTTACGAAATAAGTATGCGCGAAAAACCAGTAGCGTCTTTTCTTGGCGAGCAGGTACCCATTGCAACGGAATATCGAGGGATAATTAACCCGCTTGATGTGGATGAATATTTAAGGCGTGGCGGTTTTTCTGCACTAAAATTGGTTTTGGAAACGATGACTCCCGAAGAAGTCATTACCGAGGTGAAGAACAGCGGTATCCGTGGCCGTGGCGGAGGCGGTTTCCCGACCGGATTGAAATGGGAGGCTGTTAAAAAACAAAAAGGTGAAATAAAATATCTTATTTGCAATGGAGATGAAGGTGACCCCGGTGCATTTATGGACCGCATGTTGCTGGAATCGTATCCATACCGGATTATTGAAGGGATGATTATTGCGGCTTATGCTACCGGGATTCATGAGGGCTACTTTTATATACGAGCAGAATATCCGCTGGCAGTAACCAGAATCAGGGAAGCATTAAAAATTTGCCGTGAGAAAAAATACATTGGCGAAAATATTTTAGGTACACAATTTAACCTTAACCTTCAGATTTATGAAGGAGCAGGGGCTTTTGTTTGCGGTGAAGAAACTGCGCTCATCGCCTCAATTGAAGGCAACCGTGGTTTCCCTCGTATCCGTCCGCCATTCCCTGCCGAAAATGGTTTATGGGGAAATCCAACACTTGTAAACAACACCGAAACTTTTGCCCAGATTTCTTACATTTTACGTGAAGGTTATGATGAATTTAAAAGTATTGGTACAGAAAAGAGTACAGGGACAAAGGTTTTTTCACTGGCAGGTAAAGTGGCTCGTGGTGGATTGATAGAGGTTCCAATGGGAATTTCTATAAAGCAGGTGATTGAAGAAATTGGCGGAGGCATTGCAAATGGGAAAAAGTTTAAAGCGGTTCAAATTGGCGGTCCTTCAGGTGGTTGTATTCCGGCTGAACATGCAGACACTCCGATAAATTTTGAGTCGCTTACCGAAATGGGTGCAATGATGGGCTCCGGTGGTTTGGTCGTACTCGACGACACCGACTGTATGGTGGATATTGCACGGTATTTTCTTTCGTTTACACAACATGAGTCGTGCGGGAAGTGTACTTTCTGTCGTGTGGGTACAAAACGCATGTTGGATATTCTAGACCGAATTGTTTCAGGAAAAGGAAAAAAGGGTGATATCGAAGAGTTAGAACATCTGGCTGACTGGACAAAAAAAGGAAGTTTATGCGGACTTGGAAGAACAGCTCCAAACCCGGTGTTGAGCACATTGAAATATTTTCGCGATGAGTATGAAGCTCACATTAATGGTACCTGCCCAACGGGAAAGTGCCAGGATTTGATTTCCTATTCTGTAAACGATGAATGTATTGGGTGTACCAAATGCGTCCAAAAATGTCCGGTGGACGCTATCCCGTTCACCCCGCATGAGAAACATTCGATCGATACCGAGCTATGCATAAAATGCGATGCCTGCCGTACCGCCTGCCCGGTTGATGCAATAGATGTGAAGTAAGTTGCAGGTTTTGTCATCCTGAGCGAAGTCGAAGGATGCTTGAGTTAGTTTAAAGTTTAGTGTTCAGAGTTGAAAGTGTGTAAAAGGAAAGTAGATAATTGAAATAAACAAGCCCTGAAAGGGCGGCAGATAATAGCACTGGGCAACGCCCTGTGTAAATAATGCCAATGGCATTTTGCCCCACGCTCCGGCATTGAAAATAGAGATGAAGTCGCATGGGGCAACAGTTAGAACATTGATTAATGTGCGAACGAAATTAAATATTTTGGCATTTTGCGAGAAACAAATGATTAAACTAAAAATAAATAACAAACAAATCCAGGTTGAGGAAGGCACATCAGTAATGAAAGCCGCACAACAAATGGGAATAGAAATTCCAAATATGTGCTGGCACGACGAACTGGAGCATTTTACTTCGTGCATGCTTTGTATGGTAAAAGACCAGACAACGGGTAAATTATTCCCGTCATGTTCCATAAGGGCAACCGAAGGAATGGAAGTTATTACCGACGATGAAGAGGTTTTTGAATCGCGCCAAATGGCTTTGGGATTATTACTCAGCGAACATGTCGGCGATTGTGAAGCGCCTTGCCAGATTGCTTGTCCTGCCCATATGAACATACCAAAAATGAACCGGCTGATTGCTGCAGGTAAATTGGATGAGGCGCTCGAGGTAGTCAAAAATGACATTGCCCTACCTGCCGTCTTGGGGCGCATTTGCCCTGCTCCCTGCGAGGGGGCCTGTCACCGGAAAACAGTTGACGAGCCGGTTTCAATATGCCTGTTAAAACGAATTGTTGGCGATAAAGGAGTGGAACCCGAATTATCACCCGTTAAACAAACAGGTAAAAAAGTAGCAGTAATTGGTGCCGGTCCTGCCGGATTGGCTGCATCGTATTACCTTCAGTTAAAAGGTGTTCAGGTTGCTTTATTCGATAAAAATGAAAAAGCTGGTGGTTTGCTTCGAACTGAAATCAGTGAGGAAATTTTGCCTTTGGATGTTCTTGATAAAGAGGTAGAAATAATATTGAACACCGGTGTTGAATTTCAGGGAGGCAAAGAAATTAATGATGAAACTTTTAACGTAATTAAAAGTGAGTTTGATGCTGTAGTGGTAGCTACAGGCACAATCTCTGAAAAGTCAGAACTGTTTGGATTGAAAATCAATCCTAAAGGGATTGATGCAAACAGAAATACTTACCAAACTTCAGAAGAAAAAGTATTAGCAATTGGTAATGTTTTACGTTCATCGCGTTTGGCAGTACGGTCTGTTGGGCATGGGAAAGAGGTAGCGTTTTCGGTATTACAGTTTCTGAATAAACAAGAGATAAAAGGTGAACCAAAATTGTTTAATTCTCGTTTTGGCAGGCTGGTAAAAGACGAATTTGCTGAATATCTGAAAGAGTCGATTGGTGACAAACGTAACTGGCCTTCAGAAAAATCAGGATTTACTAAAGAAGAAGCCATCGCAGAAGCCAAACGTTGTCTGCATTGTGATTGCAGGGCTATTGATAACTGCAAACTCAGAGATTATTCAGATAAATACAACGCCGACCAGAAAAGGTTTAAGACCAGCGAGCGGAAAAAAATTACGAAACAGGTAACACATGATTTAGTGATTTACGAACCGCAAAAATGTATCAAATGCGGAATTTGTGTTCGACTCACTGAAAAGTATTCAGAACGGTTTGGTTTTACATATATTGGCAGGGGATTTGATGTGGAAATTGGCGTGCCATTTAACGAAGAGCTGGAAAAAGGATTAACAGAAACTGCAGTCAAGGTTGCTAAAAGTTGTCCCACTGGGGCTATTTCATTGAAATCTTTGTGACTCTCCGTGTCTCTGTGGTTAAAAAATAAAATATGAAGTATTTAATATTGATAATATATTTTGTGTGGTTTGCATCTAACATTGGTGCCCAACCCTCTAATTCGTGGCCTATCTTTCGAGGCGACCAAAATCTTACAGGTGTATCTAAAACCTTGTTGCCATCATCCCCTGAGTTAAAGTGGACTTTTGAAACGGGTGATAATATTAAATCGGCACCCGTGGCTGCCAAAGGGAAAGTTGTTATCGGCTCAACCGATGGTTTGGTGTACTGCATTGGCATGAACGGAAAACTGATTTGGAAATACGATACAGGAAACTCTATTGAAGCCCCTGCACTTATTCTCGATAACACAGTTTACATTGGTAATTTGGATGGAATGTTAATTGCTCTCGACCTGAACACCGGTAAGAAGAAATGGGAGTATGAATGTGAAAACCAGATAATCGGTTCGGCTAATTGGTGGGAAGAGGGAAATACAACCAGTATTTTGGTGGGCAGTTACGATTATTATCTGCATTGCCTAGATGCCAATACCGGCGAAGTCAGATGGAAATACGAGTCGGATAATTTTATTAACGGAGCTGCAGCGTGTGCAAACGGAGCAGCTATGTTTGGTGGCTGCGATGGCTTTCTTCATATGGTCGACATTGCCACCGGAAAACTGGTAAAAAAGATTGATGTAGCAACTTATGTTGCAGGTTCAATAACTTTAGATGGAAATAAGGCATATATTGGCGATTACGATGGCCGTTTTTTTCAGGTAGATATTAAAAATGACAGAACCACCTGGGTGTGGGAACACGAAAAAACAAAGCTCCAGTTTATTGCATCGCCGGCGCTTTTAGGCGATAAAGTGTTAACGGCTAATCATAATAAGTTTTTATATTGTTTTAATAAAAACACCGGAGAGAAACTTTGGGAGTACAACACTGGTAGAAATGTGGAAGCATCGCCGGTGGTTGTAAAAGATAAAGTGCTTGTTGCCAACATGAGAGGCGACCTCGCAATTGTGAACCTTTCGGATGGTAAACCTGTTTGGACATACGAAATTGGCAGCCAGATAATCAACAATCCTGCAGTAGCCAACGGGAAAATATTTGTCGGGGCGTACGATGGAAATGTGTATTGTTTTGGTGAGTAGAAGCCCCTCTGCCTTCGGCATCTCCCCAAAGGGGAGAAATTTATGAAGATAAGGGTTGAATTAATTGATATAACTTGAATTGAAAATTTTTCTTATCCTCCCACTTCGGGGGAGTTAGAGGGGGCTTATGAACATTATACAAATTATACCGGGTTCAGGTGGCAGTTTTTACTGCGGTAACTGTTTGCGCGACAGTAAATATGTTGATGCATTACGTAATCAAGGGCATCAGGTAGTAAAAATACCTATGTACCTGCCCCTTTTTGCCGATGAACACGATATCACTGACATTCCAATTTTTTACGGCGCTATCAGCACTTACCTCAAACAGGTCTATCCAATTTTCAGGAAAGCACCTAAGTGGTTCGATAGTGTCCTCAACTCAAAACCCATGATGAAACTGGCAGCATCGATGGCTGGTTCAACAAGGGCAAAGGGGTTGGAAGATATGACTATCTCAATGCTTTTAGGTGAACAGGGCGAGCAAAAAGAGGAGTTGGATAAAATGGTGAGCTGGATTGCTGAACATTGCAAACCCGATGTCATTCATATTTCAAATGCACTGCTTCTGGGATTAGCAAAACAATTAAAAGAGAAAACAGAGGTGCCGGTGGTGTGTTCATTACAGGATGAAGATGTTTGGGTAGATGCCATGCATCCTGAGTTTCAGAAAAAAATATGGGATTTGATGCACGAACGCTCAAACGACGTCGATGCACTGGTCGCAGTAAGTAATTACTTTGCTGAAACCATGAAAAATAGAATGAATCTTTCAGGAGAAAAAGTGCATACTTTCTATCTTGGTGTCGATACTGAGGATTATAAATTTATTCCGGTAAAAGATAAACCCCGAAATGTAGGGTACATATCGCGTATGTGCCGCAAAGACGGTTTTGATATTGTGGTAGATGCATTTATTGAATTGAAAAAGAGGCCTGGTTTTGACGATGTAAATCTGATTGCCACAGGTGGTTCAACCGGCGATGATGCAAAATTTTTAAAAGAGCAGAAGCAAAAAATTAAGGATAATAATTTGTCGGATTCATTCGAAATATTGCCTGAGTTTGAAGGAGATGCCCGTCATGCTTTTTTCGGGAAAGTATCGATGGTATCAGTGCCGGTTCGAATTGGCGAAGCATTTGGAATGTACCTGCTCGAATCTATGGCTTCGGGTGTACCTGTAGTTCAGCCTGCACTGGGGGCTTTCCCCGAGATTGTTGAACTTTCAGAAGGAGGTAAGATATATTCACCCAACACCCCTGTAAAATTGAGCGAAACATGGGCTGATTTATTTAATAATCCTGATAAACTGGATAAGTTAAGTAGAGCAGGTTATGAAGGGACTAAAGAAAAATTCAATATTCATAATCACGCTGCTGAGATAATCGGATTGTATGAGTCATTAATAAAATAAAACATGGCGTCTTTGCGCCTTTGCGAGAATAGAAATGTTACTACAACTAAAAAACATATCAAAAGGCTACGGACAAGCCGAAACACACAACTTTCGTCCTGTGTTGGAAGGACTAAATCTCGAAATAAATAAAGGCGAAAAAGTAGCCATCATCGGTCCAAGCGGCTCAGGAAAAACAACATTGTTGAATTTAATAGGCACACTCGACTTACCCGATTCCGGAGAAATTATTTTTAATAGTCAGAATATTACCGGCTATTCAAAAAAAGAGCTGGCAACATTTCGGAACCGGAACCTTGGGTTTATTTTCCAGTTGCACCATTTAATGCCGCAGCTAAGTTTGTGGGAAAATGTACTGTTACCAGTCTTACCACAGGGTAATAAAATTTCAAAAGAACAAAAAGAGTGGGCTGAACATCTTATTCAAAGAGTTGGTATTTGGGAGCAACGTAATCAAAAACCTTCGGAAATGTCGGGTGGCGAGTGCCAGCGAACGGCTGTTGTAAGAGCGCTAATTAATAAACCTGAAATAATTCTTGCCGACGAACCAACAGGTGCCCTGGATGAGGAAAATGCAAATGCACTTTCAGAATTACTTATTCAATTAAGCGATGAAGAAGGCCTTGCTTTGGTAACAGTAACTCATTCTTCGGAACTGGCAGGGAAAATGGATAAAAAGTATTTATTACGAAATGGTAAATTGGAAAAAGAATAGTTTCCCCTTTAGGGGAAATGTCCGAAGGACAAAGGGGTGAACATGACCAGACTAAATTTCATAATAAAATCATTTCTCCACTACATCAAGGCCAATTTACTGGTGGCATTGGGAGTGGCAATCAGCACCATGGTTTTAACCGGTTCGCTGATAATTGGCGACTCGGTGCGGCATAGCCTGAAACAGGCAACTTTTTACCGTTTGGGTGAAACAACACACTCGGTTTCAGTTGTTGAACGCTATTTTCGGCAGGAGATGGCTGTGGAAATAGAGGCAGATAATCATGGGATAGAAGCTACGCCTGTTCTGCTTCTTGAAGGAATGGCAGTTGCCGGTGGCGGACAGAAAAGGGTAAATAAAATTCAGGTGGTTGGCATTGGTTCTGATTTTTACGAAATCTCTAATAAATCTTTTATTTCTAAACTTGAAAACAACGAAATAGCTGTAAGTAAAAATTTAGCCGAACGATTGCAGGTTGCTGAAGGCGATAATATTCTCGTCAGAATAAAAAAAGCCAGCCTAATACCCATGAATGCTCCGTTTGTTTCTGCCGAAGAAACCAGCGTAGCATTGCGGGCAACCATAAAAAAGGTGGTCTCAAAAGATGAGTTGGGGCGGTTCAGTCTGAAAAATTCGCAAACGGCGCCCTACAATATATTTGTTTCCATCGAACGATTGAACCGGTTGATGGAGTTCGAAGGAAAAGCCAACAAGCTTTTAATTACAACCGAGCTTGAAACAGAACAGGTGGCACAATCAGTGAAAAACTGTCTTACTCCTGCTGATGCCGGGCTTTCATTAAAAAAGATAGAAGCAACAAATAAAATTGAAATTTCAACCGAACGGGTTTTCCTCGAAGAAAAGGTTTCAGAAACATTAAAGAAATTACCCGGTTCCGATGCAATACTAACTTACTTTGTAAATGAAATAAATCAAATCCCAAAGCTCGAAGCAGGAACTCAGTCCTCAGTCTTCAGTCTTCAGTCCGGAAATATCCAGAATCCAGAATCTAATATCCAACATACATCAACAATTCCCTATTCCTTTGTGTCTTCACTCAACGACACTCTCCTTGCCCCCAACGAAATAATCCTCAACCAGTGGGCTGCAGACGATTTGAGAGTAAAGCCCGGAGATAGCATTATACTCAAATATTTTAAAATCGGACCGCTTAGGAAATTAATAAATACGGAGTCGGGATTTGTACTAAAGAAAATAATTCCGATGGATTCTCCGATATCCGATCCAACCCGGGTTCCACACCTGCCAGGACTTTCTGATGCCGGCCACTGCCGCGAGTGGGAAGCGGGTGTGCCAATTAATTTAGATGCAATCCGGGAAAATGACGAAAAGTACTGGGACGATTATAAAGGAACACCAAAAGCATATATCTCTCATAAGAAAGCGCAGGAATTGTGGGCAAACCGTTTTGGAAATTATACAGCTGTAAGATACCCGGTGGAAAGTTTCGATATAGAAAAGTATAATTTGATTTTTGCAAAAGAAATTGATCCGGCTGACCTGGGAATGGCAATCGAACCCATCCGCGAACAGGGATTACATGCCGCACAAAATGGTACCGACTTTAGCGGACTTTTTATCGGAATGAGCTTTTTTATTCTCGTTGCTGCAATTATTTTAACCGCACTGCTGTTTTTATTGAACCTTGAAGCCCGTTCATCGCAGGTAGGATTATTGGCCGCCTTGGGATTTCAACAAAAACAGGTGCGCAACTTCTATTTAATGGAAGGGCTGGTAATTGCTTTGGCTGGAGGTGTTGTTGGGCTTGTAATATCGGTGTTCTATACCCAATTGGTTTTTAAAACTCTCAATTCGCTCTGGTTCGAAATTGTCCGTACAAATGTTTTGGAGATTAAGATTTACCCGGTTACCTTAATAATTGGGCTGTTAATAAGTGTGTTGGTTTCGGT
>JBDLJS010000123.1:0-10429 GCA_039714235.1 Bacteroidota bacterium
GACATCGAAGCGTATAAAGCGCCCATTTCGTACAGGGTTTGTTTTAACCTTTTAATCTCCGGGTACTTTTCAAACACACTTTTTTCGAAGTCGTTTTTTACGTAATCTTTCCAGTCCTCAATAGCCATGGGTTCAATCTCTTTCAAACTGAATTCAGGTTTTGCAGGAACAACATTACTGTAGGCATCCGGAGTGCTAACCGAAATATTTGGCTTGGCAATTAGAATCTCGTATTCCGACAAATCGAGGTCAATTGGTTGAAACTGATCTCCGATTCCGGTGGCAAAAACAGGTTTGTTTTTAATAAAGAAAGGGCAATCAGCACCAATCTGAGAGGCATAAAATCTTAATTTATCAGAAGGTAATTTTAAGTTGAAATAATCATTCAGCATTTTTAAAGCGAATGCTGCATCCGACGAACCTCCTCCCAAACCTGCCCCAAAAGGAACTGCTTTATGCAAATGAAGTTTTACCGGTGGAAGTTTAAAATCTTTCTGAAGAAGATGGTACGCTTTTAAAACCAGGTTATTCTCCGGATCTCCTTCTATTCCTATTCCCGAAGTCGAGAATTGCACCTCATCCGAATCGGCCAATTCGAGTGCATCGGCTAATTTTACCGGGTAAAATACAGTCTCAAGGTTGTGGTAGCCGTCCGGCCTTTTAGAAACCACATTCAGCCCAATATTTATTTTGGCATTAGGAAAAGAAATCATTTTGTAAAAATAAAAAAGCCACCCGAATTACCAGATGGCTCAACTATTATTCTTGCGTAAAATATTCATATTCTTCCGGAGTACCGCATGTACAAATCAGGTTTCGGTCTCCCCAGGCATTATCTATTCTCCCCACCGGAACCCAGAATTTATTTTCTTTAATCCATTCGAGTGGGAAGGCAGCCTTTTCGCGCGGATAGTTGTGTTCCCAGTTATCGCTTATTACTACTTCAGCAGTGTGTGGTGCATTTTTCAATACATTATCCACCTTATCAGCTTTTCCAACTTCCACCTCTTTAATCTCTTCGTAAATTTTGTTCAGGGCATCGATAAATCTGTCCAGCTCCTGTTTCGATTCACTTTCGGTTGGTTCAATCATTAATGTTCCGTGAACAGGGAATGAAAGTGTAGGTGCATGAAATCCGTAATCCATCAGGCGTTTTGCAATATCTTCTTCAGTAATACCCGAAGTTACTTTAAAATGCCTGCACTCCATAATTAGTTCATGTGCTACCCTTCCGTTCTCACCGGTGTATAAAATTCCATAATTGTTTTCCAGTGCTTTGGCAATGTAATTGGCATTCAGAATTGCTATTTTGGTTGCTTCGGTCAAACCATCAGCTCCCATCATTTTAATGTAACCATAGGTAATGGGTAAAACCGAGGCGCTTCCCCATGGAGCACCTGCCACCGCATTTATGCCCACATGCCCGTTATTCATTACCGGGTGCGAAGGTAAAAACTCTACCAGGTGGCTTGCAACGGCAATTGGTCCAACTCCGGGACCACCACCACCATGAGGTATTGCAAACGTTTTATGAAGATTAAGATGACAAACATCGGCACCAATTTTACGTGGATTGGTTAATCCCACCTGCGCATTCATATTTGCACCGTCCATATAAACCTGCCCGCCATTGTCGTGAATAACTTCACACATTTCAATAATCGACGACTCGAAAACACCATGAGTTGAAGGATAAGTAACCATAAATGCCGATAGGTTTTCTTTATGCAATTCAGCTTTGGTACGAAGGTCTTCAATATCGATATTTCCTTTATCGTCGCATACAACAACAACCACTTTTGCCCCTGCCATTACTGCACTGGCCGGGTTGGTTCCGTGTGCTGACGATGGAATTAATACCACATCGCGTTGTCCTTCTCCCCTGCTTTTATGAAATTCCTGAATAACCATTAAACCGGCATATTCGCCTGCAGCACCCGAGTTTGGCATTAAACTTATATCTGCCATTCCGGTAATTTCTGAAAGATCGCGCCGCAACTCCTCCATCATCATATGGTATCCTCTTGCCTGGTTTTTTGGGATGAATGGATGTAGTCCGTTAAACTCAATCCAGCTTAATGGTAACATTTCGGTAGCTGCATTCAGTTTCATGGTACACGACCCGAGCGGAATCATCGATTGAGTAAGCGAAATATCTTTATGCTCCAGCCTTTTAACATAACGGAGCATTTCTGTTTCCGAACGATACAAATTAAATACCTCCTGGGTCATAAACTCAGATTTACGGGCATACTTCTTATCGATTTTATATCCTTCAGGATATTCATGAATTATCTGCCATTTTTTATTTATTGCCTTGGCAAATACTTCAATAATCCATCCCATATCGTCGCGGTTGGTAGTCTGGTCGACACTTATTCCAACTTCACCATTTTCAAAATACCTGAAGTTCATTTTCAGCTCGTGCGACAACCATTCAATATCTTCGCGTTTAACATGTTTTGGCAGCCTGAACCTTATGGTGTCGAAATAATTAGTATTTAGTTGAGAATACCCCAGTTTTTCGATTTCCACTGTAAGAAATGCTGCAATATTGTGCAATCTTGTTGCAATCTTTGTTAATCCATCCGGTCCGTGATATACACCAAAAAATCCGGACATAGTTGCAAGCAATGCCTGCGCAGTACAAATATTGGATGTTGCTTTTTCGCGTTTAATGTGTTGCTCGCGGGTTTGCAGAGCCATCCGAAGAGCACGGTTACCATGAGTGTCTTTGGTTACACCAATTATCCTTCCGGGCATACTTCTTTTAAAGGCTGCTTTTGCTGCAAAAAAAGCAGCATGAGGGCCACCATATCCCATTGGCACACCAAACCGCTGAGCGCTGCCAAATACAATATCAGCACCCCACTCTCCGGGAGGGGTTAAAATTGCCAATGACAACAAATCGGCTGCTACTGCAACTTTTATATCTTTTTCGTGTGCCTGCTCAACCAAATCAGAATAATCTATAATCTCACCGTCGGAATTGGGATATTGCACAATAACGCCAAAAACATTATCAACTAATTCGAATTCGGATTTAGGAAGTATTTTAAGCTCGACACCTAACGGAACTGCCCTTGTTTTTAGAACGTCATGCGTTTGAGGCCACATCTTGTCATCGACTAAAACTACATTTACTCCGGCTTTTACCAATTTGCGTGAACGTAGGTTCATCATCATAACCATCGCCTCTGCTGCTGCAGTCGATTCGTCAAGCAACGATGCATTTGCAATCTCCATTCCGGTTAACCCGCAAACCATAGTTTGAAAATTTAACAGGGCTTCCAAACGTCCCTGCGATATTTCTGCCTGATAAGGAGTGTAAGATGTGTACCATACAGGATTTTCCAGCACATTTCTTAAAATTACGGCAGGGGTTGTTGTATCGTAATACCCCATTCCGATATAGGTATTAAATACTTTGTTTTTAGCAGCCAAATCGAGAATTTTGCGGAAATATTTTCGCTCGGTAAGCCCTTCCTCCATTTTTAAAGGCTTTTCTAACCTGATATTGGCAGGAACCGTCTGTTCAATTAATTCTTCCATCGAAGAAACTCCAACTACTTTCAGCATCTCGTCGATTTCTTCTTTTCTTGGGCCTATGTGGCGGGTTACAAAATTATCGAGTGACATATTTTATGTTGTTATTAATTTTTTGCAAGTATATGAATAGCCAAAAAATGAAAAAATGATTTTAAACCAATTTCGGCTTACTTCTTTAATTCAGATCAGGTTAAAAACGGATTCGATTTTTTCTCGAAACCAAGTGTGGTTTCAGGTCCGTGCCCACAAAAAACTTTCGTATTATCGGGCAATGTAAAAAGTTTGTTCTTAATATTCGAAATCAAATCGTTATGATTCCCTCCTGGTAAATCGGTTCTCCCGATGCTACCATAAAACATCACATCGCCGGCAATTAACATCTCATTTTCTTTGCTATAAAAAACCAGGTGGCCTGGTGAGTGCCCCGGGACAGAAATAATTTCCATTTCTGAATTTCCGAACCGCAAGGTTTCGTTTTCGTTAATAAACTGATCGATTGGAGCAACAGGCTGCATTTCGAAACCAAACATGCGTCCCTGGTCAATGGCTTTTTCAACCCAGAAAGCATCGGCAGCATGCGCACATAACGGAATTTTATATTCGTCGCGAATAAACTCAACGCCCATAATATGATCGAAATGACAATGGGTATTTACAATTTTTACCGGATTCAGTTTATTTTCAGAGATGTAACTTCTGATCTCTTCAAATTCCTCTTCATAATAAAATCCGGGATCGACAAAAATACATTCGCCTGTTTCGTCCGATAGTACAAAGCTGTTTTCTCCAAGCGGGTTTACTACAAATTTTTCAATTTTAATCATTTATAACTGTTTACAGTACCTTTTAACATGGGTACAAAAATAAATCCTCCGTGTTTTGTTGAGGTAAAAATATCTTCCGAAATACGTACAATCTCACACATACTCTGATGTTTATCCCCTCCGACCGGAATTATCATTTTACCACCAATCTTTAATTGAAGTTTCAGGTCTTCAGGGACTATTGGTGCACCGGCTGTTACCAGAATTTTATCGAACGGGGCAAAATCAGGCAATCCTTTATATCCGTCACCAAAAAAACAGGCCGGGTTATAACCGATTGAAGTAAGAAACGTCTGAGCTTTCTGGTACAACTCTTTTTGTCTTTCTATGGTAAAAACTTTAGCTCCCAATTCTAGCAATACAGCAGCCTGATATCCCGAACCTGTACCAATCTCCAGAATTTTATCATCTTTCTCTACTTCGAGCAACTGGGTTTGAAATGCTACCGTGTATGGCTGCGAAATGGTTTGACCGGCACCAATTGGGAACGCCTGGTCTTTGTATGCAAAATTGATAAAACTGCTTTCCATAAAAAGATGTCTCGGAACCTTTCCAATGGCTTCCAGCACTTTCCTGTCGTTAATTCCTTTTATTTTTAACCCGTCGGCAAGCCTTTTCCGTAATCCCTTGTGACGCGGTGTATCATTAATTTCCACTCGTTCTTTATCTAAAACATTATTTATTATTCAATAAATTTAATATATCTGAATTTATACATCATTTATGCATTTCATCCTGTTTTCAATATTAACATTAAAAGTTGATAAAATATACAACAGATAAACGAAAAGTGAACTGCATAACTCTATATTTGTAAAGTAACCATAATAAAAGCACCTAAAATGCTGAATGTCGGACTAATAGGTAACACAGAAACTCTTGAACCATTTGTTAAGGAGATTAAAAAAAATTCGCAGGTAAATGTTATTGGGAAAGCATCAGTAGGAACCAGTAACCAGCTTAACAGTTTTCATTTTTCAATCCCTGAATTTAACCGGATTGAACTGATTGAAAGGGCAAACCTGATTCTGATGGATAATTCTGTTCCGATGCCATTTAATTTGTATCGTGACATTATTAGAAAATCGAAACATATTTTTTCTGTTGACTATCCTGAACTTACTATTGAAGAGTGTACCGAACTGACCAAACTGTCGAATGAATCGGGCTCAGTTATACAGGTTAGCAATCCCTATTATTTTACTCCGGCCATACAATGGATGAATGAAAATATTTCGTTACCGGCCTATATAGATTGCTCTAATTTTGAACCCGGGACAGAAGAAAAAAAATCGTTGTATCCAATGCTGTTGATGCTTTTGGGAACAACAGGCATCAGTTCTAAAAAAATAGGAGCTGTTACATTTCCGGGGTATAACGAATCGGAGTTTACCAATGTAAGGCTCGAATTTGGCGATGCGTCAGTTGTAAACCTTAATTTTGGTAACCTCGAGTCGTTAAAAGAATTTAAAGTTCGAATATATTCTGATAACCAGTTTGCCACTTTCAATTTTACAAAGAGCACTTTTTTGCGCAATAACAAACCTATTGATTTAACGTCTTATTCTTCAGCAAATGAACTAAATAGCTTTATTGACACCATACTCAATAAAGCAAAAAAAACCAGTTCCCTGGAAGACTACCTGATTGCCATGCACGTGGCCCAAAAAATCGATAAAAAGATAATCCAGTTTTCTGCTCATTAAGTTGGTAAAAAATATACTTTTGCCGCAATATTTTTTTAAAGGTTTCGTTTACACGATAGAATTGACTATTTGAAACCAGACTTAATTGCTTATTTAATGAACAAAAGGGGGCAGGTTGCTAAATATTTATTTTTTGATTTCCTCGCATCAGTACTGAGTTGGACAGTTTTTTTTATTTACAGGAAAAAGGTAATTGAACCCCAACGGTTTGGGATTGACATCCCGGTCGAATTCAATAAAGAATTTTATTTGGCTCTCATTATTATCCCGGTATTCTGGATAACATTTTATTACGTTACCGGTTTTTATAAACAGATCTACCGTCGATCGAGATTACTGGAGTTGGGGCAAACTTTTTTAACCTCTGTAGTTGGGGTCATAATAATATTCTTTACGTTAATTCTCGACGATTTTATTCATTCGTACAAAAACTATTATCAGTTGTTTTTTACCCTTTTCGGATTACATTTTGCATTAACTTATATATTCAGACTCTTTCTGACAACACAAACCATCCATCAAATTCATAAACGAAAAATCGGATTTAATACTCTAATTATTGGAAGTAACGAAAATGCTGCAAAAATTTATACCGAAATGATGAAACAGGTTCGTCCGGCCGGTAACAAATTTGTAGGATTTGTTGGAGTTGAAAATAACAACGATGCTATTTTAAGTAAATACGTACCCAAACTTGGAAATCTTTCAGAAATTCTGGAGATAATTGAAAAACATAAAATAGAGGAGATAATTTTAGCGCTGGAGACCAAAGAACATAAAAAACTGAGTGATATACTTACCATAATTGAAAACCGCCAGGTTACCATATGGGGAATTCCCGATCTTTACGCATTCCTTTCTGGAATGGTGAAAACAAACACCATTTACAGCAGCCCATTAATTAAAATAAGTAACGGATTAATGCCTGCATGGCAGGAAAACACAAAACGGCTGTTAGATGTTATCTTCTCATTTATTGCCATGATATTTTTTTTACCGGTATTCATTGTTCTGGCAATAGTAATTAAAACAACTTCGAAAGGCCCCGTTTTTTATAAACAGGAACGAATTGGCAGGTTTGGAAAGCCTTTTTGTATTTATAAATTACGCAGCATGGTTGCCGATGCAGAAAACGGAACTCCTGCCCTTTCGAACGATACCGATACAAGAATTACCAAAACAGGTAAATTCCTCAGAAAAACACATTTAGACGAAATCCCGCAATTTTACAATGTAATAATCGGTGATATGTCACTGGTTGGCCCACGCCCGGAACGCGATTTTTTTATTAAGCAAATCATTAAACAGGCTCCCCATTATACTCACCTGCACAAACTTCGCCCTGGAATAACATCGTGGGGACAGGTAAAATACGGTTATGCATCGAATGTTGATGAGATGCTTGAGAGGCTTCCTTACGACATGATGTACCTGAAAAACATTTCCCTCTATATCGATTTCAAAATTCTTATTTACACCGTAATGGTAAGTATTAAAGGAAACGGGAAATAAAAAGTCTAACCCAGAAAATCGTAATCATATTCAACCTTTGCTACCCTGACCTTGTATATTTTGTACCATTTCTCCTTACCGGCTTTTTGTGCCTCAAGGTGTTCTAAATTCTCTTTCCAATTTTTTATTGCCTCAAGGCTATTCCAGTACGAAACAGTTATTCCCACCTCATTTCGGGCCGACTCTGCACCTAAAAATCCATCCTGTTTCCGGGCAAGTGCAATCATTCTTTCTGATATTTTAGTATAGCCGTTATCTCCGTCTGTCCTTACCGAAGTAAAAATTACAGCAAAATAAGGTGGCTTTGGTGTTTTTGCTATCATTTAAGTTTAAAAGTATTTAATGGTTTATACACTGGGCCTTCTGCCCTTAAAATACTTTGATACAACACAAATTCTCCTACACTGACTTTTTGTAATTCAATATCCTTAACCTCGTCAACAATATTATAAAACCTTCTTTTATCTTTCAGAAATTTTATTCTTCCAATGGTCATGTGTGGCTTGAATGGCCTGAATTCTTTTTCAAATCCCAGCGAGGTTATCACTTCTTCAATCTCATTTACAAGGGGCTGAATCTTTTCAAATCCGTTACTGTTTACAAACAGGACCTGTGGCTGGCCTTTATTTTTAAAAAATCCTGTTCCCACAATATCAAAACCGAAGGAATTGAATCTTAGGGCAACACTCTCCAGCTTTTCCGATAAAGCCTTTACCTGATTTAAATTGGTATCCCCTAAAAACCTAAGTGTAAGATGAAGATTATCATCGCCAACCCACTTAATCCGTTCTTCATTCAAATTTCTTTTTAAGAATAACAGGAGTTTCTGTAATTTCTCTTCAGGCTGTATTTTTATGGCAATAAAGGTTCTAATTTCCAGCTTCATCTGAGATTGAGTTTATAAATATCCTAGTTCGATTAACGTAATAATTTCTTCCAGTACTTTATCTTCCTCGTCGGGGTCGTACCCGGCTTTAAGGTTATTTTTAAACAACCGTGCAATGCCCTGCCAAAATACTGCACTAAAACCTCCCCTAAAATCTTTTATAAGATTGTACGGGGTTCGTTCTGTTTCGCGGTTAATTAGTTTTAAAAGAATCCTGCCATCAGAAATCGACCATTTTTTCAGCTCATCTTTATGTTCATCAAGCAACTCTTTTTCAAGGCGTTTCATCAGCTTTCGCCGCTCTTTCTGAGTCTCCAGAGCATAATATTCTGGCTCGTATTTAATAAGTAATTCGCGTGCTTCTACCGCCAGGGGGTATACTTTCTTTACTTTTTGTACATACCTCGAATAACGCCGATACTGCCTCTTGTTTTTAAAAACCCTGTCGGGCAATATTATTACTTCTTTTATATTTCGGTGAATGACAGTATCTTCTCCTTCAATATACCCCATCATCCATCCCGAAGTATCTTTCTCTTGCCCGTACCCAACAGAATGAAGCATTAAAACCAACAATATAAAAATTACCCTTCTCAACTAAAATATATTTAATAACATAAAGTTAGAATGAATAATTCATAATGCAAAAACAGTAGTTTTAAGTTTATATATTTATGCCCGGAATTTAACGTTAAACTTACGGAAATGAAGATTTGCATTAATTCAGAGATTGGGAAACTGGAAGGAGTAATTATTCATCCACCCGGTTCTGAAGTAGAAAACATGACGCCCGAAAATGCCGAAAGGGCACTGTACAGCGACATTCTGAACCTTTCTATTGCATCGAAAGAATACGACCAGTTAAAAGGGGTGATGCAAAAAATAACATCAGTGTTTGAAATTAAAAATCTTCTTACTGATATTCTGAAAGATGAAAATGCAAAACAAAAATTGCTGTTTGAAATTTGCAGTAACGAATGCATAGGCCTCAATCCCGGGTTAATTAATTTAACTCCCGAAAAACTGGCCGGGATGTTAATTGAAGGTGTGGTACTGGAAAAGAACAATCTTACCAATTACCTGAGTAACGAAAGGTTTTTATTGCCTCCGTTGCATAACCTGTTTTTTACCCGCGATTCGGCTATGGGAATTAACGACAGCATGTTGATTGGAAAAATGGCCAATCCTGTCCGCGAGAGAGAATCGATAATAATGGAGGCTGTTTTTAACAATCACACCAATTTTGAAACCACAACCATTAACCCTGCTACACCTAATCCGGGAATTGCAGGAATAAAAAAAGCAACCATTGAAGGCGGCGATGTTCAGATTGCCCGCGACGATATTTTTGTTATCGGAACCGGAATAAGAACCAGTACACAAGGGATTGATTTTATAATTGAAAACCTAAAACAGATTAAAACCGGGCCACACCACATTATTGTGCAGGAATTGCCGGCATCACCCGAATCATTTATTCATCTCGATATGGTATTTACCTTTCTGAATAAAAACGAATGCATGGTTTATCCACCTGTAATTTTCGAGATGAACCGGTACCGGACCATCCTTCTGAAAATTGAAAACCAAAAGGTGGTAAAAATAGAGGAGCAGGAAAATATTCCTGCAGCACTTCAAAAATTGGGCATGGATGTTAAACCCTTATCTTGTGGGGGAGAAAAAGATCCATGGAACCAGGAACGCGAGCAGTGGCACAGTGGGGCCAACTTTTTTGCATTTGCTCCGGGTAAGGTAATTGGTTACCAGCGCAACGTACATACCATCGAAGAGTTGAATAAAAACGGCTACGACGTTTTAGCCGCTACCGATGTTATCGACGGAAAAGTATTGCTCGATGACTATAAAAAATGCGTAGTAACAATTGCTGGCTCGGAACTGGCCCGGGGTGGTGGTGGCGCGCGTTGTATGACTATGCCTATCCACAGGGCAGA
>JBDLJS010000124.1:0-10399 GCA_039714235.1 Bacteroidota bacterium
ATCAAGAGGGTAATTTAAATTACGGGGAGATTACGGGAGAAATACCTTCTATCGGGAAAGAATTTTTTGAAAAGGCTTCAGATTTTCCAAAAACTCCTTTTCACTTTCATTCACCCACTCTGAAAACCGCGAATTTAAACTCGCCTTATTAACCCTCGAACCGTTTAAAGTGAATGTCGATTCAATGAATTTAAATAACTTTTCCTTGCGTTCCTTTTTAAAATCTTTAATGCCGCCAACGATAAGCAAATGAAGAATCCGGAATAGTTTTTTGTAATCGGCTGCTGTGCGGTTATGTGAAACCAATTTAAAATCGATTTTATGTTTTGGTTGAAGATTATTCAGTACCAGGTTTAAATTTTCACTGTCAGCCTGGGAGAATCCTAACTTGATTAAAGAAATGCCATTCAGATTGCTGCGGGTAAATTGGAAGTAGGTGAAAAGTCCATTCTTTTTTAACCTCCTTGCTTCGTTCAGTGAGCCAATGACAATTAAAATTAGAAACAATGCAATTGTAATTGTGGTCGAGTAGAGAATAATTCTGTTAATAGAAAATCCCATTCCCCAAAATCCAATTAATAGGGCAGTGAAACATACAAGCAGGATAGACAGGACAATTGTATTGTGGTTACGCAAAATCCGCACATGAAACAATCTCCTCAGTTTTTGATTGAGCAGGTACAAAAGCAGTCCTGATTTCTTAATGATTGTTTCCATTTTTAGGCATTTGAGCATAAATCCCATTAATTATCACACCTCTTTCTTTTTTCAATAGCATTGATAATTAGTGCATTAAAATTAGGAAATCAAACAGATGAAATCAAATGAAAATAACAACTGTCATACAGTTTTCCGTTGTTTGGTATGATTTGTCTCCTGAAATGTTGGATAACACCTAAACGACCTTTAATATCTGGTAGTTTATGGTGATTTGTGTTGGTTGTTTTGTTGTACCTATGTTGTACCCGGGACAAAAAAGAAGGAGTCAGAATGCCTCCTAACTCCTTGATTTTCAACTGTCGGGATGACAAGATTTGAACTTGCGACCCCTCGCCCCCCAGACGAGTACGCTACCAGACTGCGCCACATCCCGAATACAAATTTTCAGCTAAGAAAATTGTGCCTGCAAATGTAATAGTTGATTTTTTATTCTACAATTTTTAATCAATATTTCCTTGATTTAACTTAATGGTATAATAGTTTGGTTCTATGTGAACTTAATTATTATCGATTGTGTTAATTATTGTCGAAACCAAATTGTTTTATAATTTTGCGCAACTAAAAAATTAAAGTCATGTTTAAATCGCTGGATATTAACGAAAACGAAGAGAATAAACCTGTACAAGCTACTGACAGTGAACAGGTAAAGTGTTTAATTATCGGGTCGGGCCCGGCAGGTTACACTGCTGCTATTTATGCAGCCCGCGCTAATCTTAGCCCGGTTATGTACGAAGGCCTTCAACCCGGAGGACAGTTAACAACAACAACAGAAGTAGAAAACTTCCCTGGATACCCGGAAGGTGTTACCGGACCGGTTATGATGGAAGATCTAAAAAAACAGGCTGAGCGATTCGGTACAGATATTCGCTGGGGAATGGCTACAAAATCCGATTTCTCGGGTGAAGTTCATAAAGTATGGATCGACGACGGTAAATTAATTGAGGCTGAAACTGTGATTATTGCTACCGGTGCCACTGCAAAATATTTAGGACTTGATGACGAAAAAAAGTATGCAGGGGGTGGTGTCTCTGCCTGTGCGACCTGCGACGGATTCTTTTACCGCGGAAAAGATGTTGCAGTAGTTGGTGGTGGAGATACAGCTGCTGAAGAGGCTATGTACCTGGCAGGTTTGTGCAATAAAGTTTATATGATTGTTCGCCGCGATGTACTGCGTGCATCTAAAGTAATGGCCGAGCGTGTAGCAAATACTCCAAATATTGAAGTTTTGTGGAAACATCAGACCAAAGGATTGTTTGGTGATGGCGTTGTTGAAGGCGCAATTCTGGCAAAAAACCTTGGAAAAGAGAATGAAGAGGAAGTGAGAATTAAAATTGACGGATTCTTCCTGGGAATTGGACACAAGCCAAATTCCGATATTTTTGCCGAATATGTAGATACCGACGAGATTGGTTATATTAAAACAATACCAGGAACTTCGAAAACAAAAACACAGGGTGTTTTTGCATGCGGTGATGTTCAGGATGACCAGTATCGTCAGGCAGTGACTGCTGCCGGCTCAGGTTGTATGGCTGCTATTGATGCTGAAAGATACCTTTCAGAGAAACACGCATAATACAATTCAATAATATAGTTTGAAGCAGGGCAAAATTGTCCTGCTTTTTTTATTCAATTTTCCGATTTACAACCTGTAAAATCCCAGCCTCTTTCTTTTTAGCAGATTGCATTAAATCTTCTGCCTTTTTCAGGTTTACATTTAAAAACTCTTTATCGTCGAAGCCTGCCGCATTAATTTTCACATTCAGGTATGCACCTTCAACAGCCGTTCTTGCACAAAGGGCTCCTACCCCTGCATCTGAAACCGAGTTAGGATTTCCGAACTCTGCCATGGCCTGCATCACCTCCAGCGAATCGTAAGCCAGCTGCATTACCTTTAACGGAACCTCAATGGCATTTTTTGTGGCATTTTGAATGGCCTGTTTCCGTTCAGCTTTTTCCTGTCCTGTTGATTTTGGCAAACCAAATGCTGCCATAATCTTGTTAAATGCATCGGTATCTTCATCTACGCAGTTGAGCAGTGCAGAATGATAGATTTTTCCTTTTTCGGCCCAGTTGGAGAACTCTTCCCAACGGTGGTCCCACCCCCGTTTATGTGCCGACAGGTTAGCGACCATCGAACCAAGGGCAACGCCAAGCGCTCCCACATAAGCAGATATGGAACCTCCTCCCGGCGCCGGCGATTCTGATGCTGTTTCGTCTTTAAACCGTGTTAAAGTCTGGTCAATTAACCTTTTACCATCATTTTCTGCAATTACATATTCAATAATTTTTTTATTTGGCTCGAATGGTCCGAGCTCATCCAATCCAAGCGATTTTATTGCAATTTTTATGATCTCTGCGTCTGAAATTCCCGTTGAGCGCTGTTGTTTTCTCAGGAAATATTTTCCGGCATCGAGCATGGCCTGCAGTGGAATTAATCCCACCAGTTCAGAGCCAGTTACCCGGATTCCTCTTTCATGGGCCTTTTTTACCACTTCGTCGAATGCCACATGAACCGAAGTAACAGTTATATCGGTAAGATTTATTGAAATCTGGGCAATCCCGTATTCTTCAATAAACCAACCAATAGCCCTTGTTTTTTTCAGGGTTCCGGGAATACGCACCGGCTCACCGTTTTCATCCTTTACAATTTTCCCGGTTACCGGATTTCCTTCGCGTTTTACCCTTCCTGCTTCCCTGATATCGAAAGCAATGGCATTTGCCCTCCGGGTTGAGGTGGTGTTCAGGTTTACATTATATGCTACTAAAAAATTGCGGGCACCAATGGCTGTTGCTCCACTACCTGCAACCTTTTCCGACCATTTATCAGGACCAAAATCAGGTTTCCACTCTGCTGAAGTTATTCTTTCTTTTAAAGCCTCATATTCGCCTGAGCGACAATTGGCAAGGCTGCAGCGCTCCTCTTTAAACGCTGCAAATTCGTAACAAAACACCGGGATTTCCAACTCGTCGCCTACCCTTTTTGCCAGTCTGCGGGCATATTCAACAGCCTCATCCATGGTAACATTTGCTACCGGTACCAGTGGGCAAACATCGGTTGCACCAAAGCGGGGATGCTCGCCTGTATGCTGGCTCATATCTATTAATTCGGCCGCTTTTTTTATACCCCGATAAGCTGCTTCTATCACATCTTCAGGATCTCCTACAAAGGTTACAACAGTACGGTTGGTAGCTTTCCCCGGATCTACATCCAGCAAACTAACTTCCTGTACACTTTCAATAGCATTTGTAATCTCTTTTATAATACTTAAATCGTTGCCTTCTGAGAAATTTGGCACACATTCTAAAATTTTATTCATGCTTCAAAAATTAGCCGGAAGTCGGAAGACCGAAGTCCGAAGTTATTATCCATAAGTTCCTTGTCATTTCAACCTTGGTGAGAAGTCTCTTCCATTTTGCAGCAGATTTCTTCCCGATTACTCGGGATGCCTCCTTCGAAATGACAATTTATGCGAAAGTAGGAATCTGGAAAATCTTAGATAATGATTTTTTGCAGTGAATTTTAAAAGGTTTGTACTTCTCCGTTTAATATTACCGTTTCAATCAGGTTTGAGCCGAATGAGTATGGCAAATACTCAATCCCGGGTATTTCGGAAGTGATGAAAAGATTGGCAACCTTACCCCTTGCAATACTGCCATAACTATCGTTAATACCCATGGCATAAGCTGTATTTATTGTAGTTGCGTTAATAACCTCTTCGGGCAGCATGTTGTAATTAATACATCCAAGCGAGGAGATAAAACTCATATTTCCGCTTGGCGAAGAGCCCGGGTTAAAATCGGAAGCTAAAGCCACGGGCAACCCGGCTTCAATCATCTTTCGTGTCGGCGAGTATGGCATATTCAGAAAGAATGCCGCCCCTGGTAATACGGTTGGCATGGTCTCGGAGTTTTTCAGGGATTCAATTTCTTCATCTCCAACATATTCCAGGTGATCAACTGAAAGTGCATTATACTTCACTCCAGCCTGAATACCTCCTGTTAATCCCAGTTCGTTGGCATGAATTTTTGGTCTTAAACCATATTTCAAACCGGCCATTAATATTCGTTCAGTATCCTCAACCGAGAAAAATCCCTGGTCGCAAAAAACATCGATATAATCTGCCAGTTCTTCTGCAGCTACCTGCGGAATCATTTCGTTTATAACCAAATCGACGTATTTTGACGGATCGGTTTTGTGTTCTAACGGTATGGCATGTGCCCCCAAAAAAGTTGCCCGCACACAAATTGGTGCAGTCTCTTTTATCCACCGGATAACACGAAGCATTTTTAATTCATCTTCTGTGTTCAGACCGTAACCACTTTTAATCTCAACAGCACCGGTACCCATTTTCATTATCTCTACCACACGCTCCATTGCGCTGTTAAATAATTCCTCCTCCGAAGTTTCGTGCAATAACTTTGCTGAGTTTAATATTCCACCTCCCCGGCGGGCAATCTCTTCGTACGAAAGGCCTTTTATTCTGTCGACAAACTCTTTTTCGCGCGATGTTGGATATACCAAATGAGTATGTGAATCGCAAAAACTGGGATAAACCAAACGGTTCGAACAATCTATTTCAACCAAAAGGTCGTCGTCAACGTAAACGTCTTTCAGTTCATCCATTGTTCCAAACTCTTCAATTATCTCATCCCTGATAATCAGAAAGGCATTTTCGAGGATATTTACCTTCCCCATTTCCTTACCTGCTTTAAACGGAACTGGATTCTCCTCAACCTGAATAAGTTGTTTAATATTCTCTAACAGTAGCTTCATTTAGTTCGATTTGTGATTTAAAAGTTACAAAATAGAATTGATAATCCAATTATTTGGAAAAATAAATTCAGGTTGGAAATATTCTTCGGGAAAATAATATCGTAGTAAAAGACGTATTTTCATTTTTCTGTCAAGCTTCGGGTATTATTGCTATTTTCGGGAATCAAAATTAATTGGCATGTTAAAAAAAGTACCGCATACCTACGTAATTATTTTTGGTTTGATTGTGTTTAGTGCTGTCCTAACGTGGATAATTCCGGGGGGAACATTTGAACGTGAAACAGTTGTTATAAACGGTGTGGAAAGGAATGTGATTAAACCTGAGTCGTTTCATTATATAGAAAGTGAAATACAGACATGGCAAATTTTTTCGGCATTTTTTGATGGATTTGTTAACACGGCAAATATTATTGCTTTTATTATTATGATTGGAGGTGCTTTTTGGATTTTAAACGAAAGCAAATCAATTGACATTGGAATTTACTCGTTTTTAAAGTTTTCGAAAAAATGGGAACGCTCGAAGCTGCTTCGTAAAATTGGAGTAAACAACATTATCCTTACCGGTATTATGCTTATTTTCAGTCTGTTTGGAGCAGTATTTGGTATGAGTGAAGAAACCATCGCCTTTACCATAATTTTTGTTCCGCTGGCAATTTCTATGGGATACGATTCTATTGTTGGTGTTTCGCTCTGTTTTGTTGCAGCAGCACTCGGTTTTGCAGGTGCTTTTCTGAATCCTTTTACAGTTGGTATTGCGCAGGGACTTTCGGATATTCCACTGTTCTCAGGCATCGAATACCGTATTTTTATGTGGGTGGTAATTAATGTTGTTGGTTTTGTTTTTATCCTCAGATATGCCTCAAAAATTCATAAAAATCCGAAAAAATCGCTCGTTTATAACGATGACAAATTTTGGCGAAACCGAACCAGCGAAAATGAAACAGAGTTTAATTTTTCAGTACCGCGAATTGCCTGGGTTTCATTTATTTTTCTTTCCGTAGTCTTAATCCTTTTTTCAATAGCCTATCCGGTAACCAACTTAAAAATCGGAAATAGCGAATTACGTTTTCCGGCGGTTCCAATCAGTACGGGGGCATTTGTTCTTGCCGGATTATTATCGCTTCGGAAAACTGTGCATTATTATATTTTAAGCCTGCTTTCATTTACAATTGTATTCCTGATTGTGGGAGTAATGGGATACAGCTGGTATGTGATGGAAATTGCAACTCTTTTTCTGGCACTGGGCATTTTCTCGGGAATTGCCGTTGGAAAAACACCTAACCAGATTACAAAATCTTTTATCGAAGGGGCAAAAGATATTCTATCGGCTGCACTGGTGGTTGGGTTGGCAGGCGGTATAATTGTTATACTCGAAGACGGAAAAATTATTGATTCCATACTTCATGGTATTTCGCAATCGATGAAAGACCTGGGCAAAGTTGGTTCGGTAAGTGTGATGTACCTGATTCAGACTTTCCTGAATATTTTTATTCCAAGTGGTTCGGGGAAAGCGGCACTTACCATGCCCATGATGTCGCAGTTTTCCGATTTAATTGGTATTTCGCGCCAGGCAACGGTAATCGCTTTTCAGTTGGGCGATGGCTTTACAAATATGATTACTCCAACTTCGGGTGTTTTAATCGGGGTTCTCGGAGTTGCACGAATTCCTTACGAAAAATGGTTTAAGTGGGTAGCGCCGTTTATTATAATCCTGACTATTCTGGGATTTTTACTTTTGTTGCCAACAGTCTTAATGGAGTTGAATGGATTTTAATAGTTTTGAGTTCTTCCAAAGGAATCCCTTCGGGAAAAGTTTAGGATTCAAAGTTTTTAAAAACAGCTCTAAACTTCTTCATGGACAAAAAAAAGCCCGCCGAAGCGAGCTTTTTGAATCTTTTATGTTGTCCGGTTTATTCGTCGATTGAAATTGCTTCAACCGGGCAAACTTCTGCGCATGAACCACAGTCGGTGCAAAGTTCTGCATCAATGGTGTAGATATCACCTTCTGCAATCGCGTCAACCGGGCACTCGTCAATACAAGTTCCGCATGCAATACATTCATCTGAAATTTTGTATGCCATAACAAAAAAATTTATAGTTAAACTTAATCTTCGCCGCAAAAGTACAAAGTTTGATAAAAAATCAAAATTCAGATTATATTAAATTACAATGTTTTACAAACAAATAACATAAAAAACTAATTATGAACCGCTTACGTAAAAATAACTATTAATATTTAGTTAATACCAATAGTCATTTGAGGTTCATTATAAAAACTAAAAGGTATAATCTGCTTTTTGTTAAATTTGAACAGAAAATTAATATGAATGGAAACATCAAACGTTATTTTTGCTCTTATACTTACAATTTTTGCCGGTCTTTCAACCGGAATTGGGAGTACCATTGCATTTTTTGCCAAACGAACTAACACCAAATTACTTACTGTATCGCTTGGTTTTTCGGCCGGGGTGATGATTTACATTTCGTTTGTGGAAATTTTTCAGGAAGCAAAAAATAGCTTGACCAACCATTACGGAGAGTTTGACGGGGTACTTTACACTGTAGTTGCATTTTTTGGGGGCATGTTGTTTATTGCGCTTATCGATAAATTTATTCCCACCTTTGAAAACCCGCACGAGATACGCTCACTGGAAGCAATGGACAATAAAACAGAGGCAAACCGCTTTAATAAACTTTACCGGATGGGTTTGATGACTGCTCTTGCCGTGGGTGTACATAACTTTCCGGAAGGGATTGCAACTTTTATGTCGGCCATAAATAATCCAAGCCTTGGTATTGCCATTGCTATTGCCATTGCCATCCACAATATTCCTGAGGGAATTGCGATTTCGGTACCTATTTATTATGCTACCGGAAATCGTAGAAAGGCATTTTTCTATTCTTTTCTTTCAGGTGTTTCCGAGCCGGTTGGAGCCATAATTGCCTATCTTGCTTTAATGCCGTTTCTCAATTCGGGCAATAGTGAAGTAATTTTCGGGATAACAATGGCAAGTGTTGCCGGGATTATGGTTTTTATCTCGTTGGATGAGCTGCTCCCATCGGCTGAAGAATATGGTGAACACCATGTTGCAGTTTATGGATTAATCGGCGGAATGGTAGTTATGGCACTTAGTTTATTGTTCCTGATTTAGCTTTCGCAAGCTCCGCAACCTGCTCTTCAATATTTACTTTCTCGTAAAACGACTCGTGGCTAAAATTCAGAAATTTCAAAATCTTGAATGCATTAAATTTTTGATAAAAACGTGTTTGAAACGATTTTAAAGTAGAACAATTTCTATTTAAATCTTCCAGATCATCCCAAAAATTATCCTCTTTTATAAAACTACCAATTGGCTGTGGAAGCTTCGAAACTATCAAATCAAATGGTGTCTTCTCAATTTTAAACAATGTATCTTTTAAGTCGAAAAAAGCTTTTAAATCTTTAAATGCCTCGAAATTATAAGTTTCCTCCAGGTTCTCCTGGCCATCCATCCATTTTTGTAAGATTGGCCCGGTACCAAACGGAACCCGATCGGACAGACGCGCCGAAGGATAAATTGTTGTTGAAGTAATTTCTCCCACCTTCCCCATTTGAACCAGGTTTTGCAGAAAATAAAAATCTTCTCCTGCCTGTCTCCTGTTCATTCCGCCGCGTTTTACATATGCACCGGCTTTAACCGTAAATGCCGAACCAACCGTAAACATTGCATGCGGATAACCAGAATATGCCAATGCTTCTTTGTAATATTTCAAATACTTTTCGTACAATAATATTCCTTCCAACTGCTTTGGCAACAGATTTTCGGTCTGGTGTTTGAATGCCACGGTTGCTCCAATATGCTTTGGATTTCTGATAAAATGATTTTCTATTGAGGTCAGGTAATTTTTATCGACCAAAGTATCAGCATCGAGCGATACGATTAATCCATTGGCTTTGCCGAGCAGGTTAAACCTACGAACCGCCTCGTCCATTCCCCACTTACGTGCAAGGCCTGCACCAGCCCATTTTTTCTTCAGTTCTATCGATCCTGCTGTAAAAAACCGGATTCCCTGTTTCGGATTATTAGAAATCCATGCCTCAATTTCTGTTTTGGTTTTTAGGTTGTAAGCTTTTGTTTCAGCTGAAGCGGTTTCAGAATGATTGATTAACACGATAACCTCGACTTTAACTTTTGGCAAATCGCATCGACCAACCGACTCAAGAGTTTTTAATATATCGGGTTCGCGAAGGCAGGGAATTACAACAATTATCCCCAAATCATTTTCAGGCAACTGATGAATAAGAGGGATATTATTGTTTTTCTGTAAATACTTTTCGCCAAACATAACAGTACAAAACTAAAATAAAAGGCAAAAAAAATCCGGGTTTAGCCCGGATTCTTCTTTATATATTTTGTATAACAATCTTACTCAGTTTTAGCAGCATACCTTTCGTTAAGTACTTTTAAAACTTCAGCAGTAATATTATGTGCTTCGTCACCAATCAGTACATTGGCACCATTCAGAATATAATCGTATTTAGATTCATTATTATATTCTTTCAGGTATTCCATAATATCATCAAGAATTTGCTGATTATTAGCCTGTTGCATTTCTGCAAGTTTGGCCGATAACTCCTGGTCGAGTTTCACTATTTCCTGTTCTTTACCTACCAGGCGATCGCGCTCCTGAACAGCTCTTTGTTCGGTTAAAAATCCACCGCGTTGCAGTTTTTCCTGGAATGCCGCTGCTTCCTTCTCAAAATTCTGACGTTTGTTACCGTATTCGGTTGTATATGCCTCTTGCTTTTTAGTAAAATCATCGTGCAAATCCTGCGACAAATTGTAATTCAGAATTACTGAATCAGCTTTAATATAAGCAATTTTAAGGCCACCTCCCGATTCGGCTGCATGTTCTGCAACTGCA
>JBDLJS010000125.1:0-10082 GCA_039714235.1 Bacteroidota bacterium
TGAATATTGAGTTTATTCATAGAGTTAATAAAATACCTGTTTGAAGCGAATATTTTTACATACCATATCTCTTATTATTCTGGTTCTTGTTTTTGCCGGTTGCTCAACCGAAAAAAACACCCGTGCATCACGTACATTTCATAATGTTACGTCGCATTATAATGTCTATTTTAATGCGAACGAGAGTGTAAAGGAGGGAGTTTTAACCATTGATGAAAGAATGGAAGACGACTTTACCAGGTTGCTTCCAATTTATAAAGAGAGCGATCCTTCGGCTGCAAAAATGGTGAAATCGGATATGGATTATGCCGTTGTTAAATGTTCAAAACTGGTTGAAATACATTCAATCACAAAAAAGCCTAAACGAAAAAAGCGACGTACCCGAAAATACCAGGAGTTTGCAAGCCAGGAAGAATTTAACAAATGGATTGACGAAAGTTACCTGTTAATGGGCAAGGCATACTTTTATCAGCACAACTATTTCGCAGCCATCGATAACTTTTCGTATGTAATCCGTAAATACCCTGATGAGGAGACAAAAAACGAAGCGCAGGTATGGTTAATCAGGGCATATACCGAACTGGAACGTTTTGTAGAGGCTACCGAAGTTATCCAGGCTGTACAAAACGAAGACAAATTCCCCCGGAAGCTGGAGCAGGATCTGGCAGTTGCAACAGCCAATTATTATATCAAACAGGAAGAGTACGACAATGCCATCAGAATGCTCGATATCGCCATAAAAAAAACTTTCTGGAAAAAAGATAAGGCACGTCTTCAATATATTGTGGCCCAGCTTTACCAGGAATTGGGCAGAGATGCAGAAGCCTCGAAAGCATTTAAAACGGTTAGCCGTTTTAATCCCGACTATAAAATGGCATTTAACGCAAAAATTAATTCAGCAGGTGTTTTTTCAGGCGAAGGTGATACCGAACAACTGAAAAAGGAGCTGAATAAAATGTTGCGCGACAAAAAAAATACCGATTTCAAAGACCAGATTTATTATGCACTGGGGAATATCTATTTCCGTGAAGGAAACCGCGATGTGGCTACCGATAACTATAAAAAATCGGTTACAACAAGCTTCGATAACCAATATCAAAGGGCATTGTCGGCAATTACCCTGGCCGATATTTATTTTGAGGATTTGAATTACCGGGGAGCACAATCGTACTACGATAGTGCAATGATTATTGTTGACGAGACTTATCCTGATTTTAAAAATCTTTCTGAACGATATAAAAGCCTGACCAATTTGGTTGATAATTTACTTTTGGTTGAGCGCGAAGACAGCCTGCAAAAAGTAGCGCTTATGCCAGAGGCAGAGCGGGAAGCGTTAATTGCCCGTTTGATGAAAGAAGAGCAGGAGAGCCAGCGAAACATGGAGAATTTAGCTATGCAGGGAGCAACGAGTCAGGGGTATTACCGTTCTAACCGATACCGGATGGGTATGGGACGAACAGGAGGCGGAGGAGGTTGGTATTTCTACAATCCGCAAACTGTATCGTATGGTAAAGTTACCTTTCAACAGCAGTGGGGCCGACGGGTTTTGGAAGACGATTGGCGGCGTGCAGATAAAAACACAATATCATTCGACGAAGCTGATGAGTATGCCGAGGATGTTCCTCCGGAAGAGATACGTGAAGAGGATCCGTTGAAAAAGGAATTTTATACCCAGGATTTGCCGCTTAATGACTCGCTTATGGAGCTGTCGCATGCAAGAATAAGAGATGCGCTTTACAATGCCGGTAAAATATTTAAATCGGAGTTTGAGAATTATCCGCGCTCTGCCGGATCTTTTGAAAACTTAAACGAACGTTATCCTGAAAATATGTACCTGCTTTCTGCCTATTTCGATTTGTACGATTTGTACGAGTTAATGGGCGATAAGCAAAAATCGAACTATTACCGGAATTTATTAATTACACAGTTCCCCGAAAGTAAATACGCGCAGTACCTGCTTAATCCCAACTTTTTTGTTGAAATGGAGGCCCGTCTGGATAGCCTGAACCGATTATACCAGGAGACTTTCAGAAACTATAAATATGGCCGTTACCGAAACGTAATCTCCCTGGCCGGACAAATGAAGGCGATGAAACCTGACAGCGTTATTATGCCTAAAATCGATTTTATGGAAATGGTGGCCAACGGTACTCAAACCGATGTACATAATTTCGAAGAGTTGTTAAAAGTCTATTTGCAGAAATATCCATCAAAAGAGCCTTCGCCGCTTGCAAAAGAAATTCTTACTCTTATTCAGGACAGTACCCTTGCCGATTACCAGAAACTGGTTGAAATGGGTTATATCAGCGAGGAAATTCAGAATGAAGAGTTGCTACCCGATAATTTTATGGCGGACGATGAGTTTGGTGGGAAGTTTTCGTACGAAGAGGATTTACTGCATTACTTTGTTATTGCTTATCCGCGTGAAGAGAAAATTGACATGAACAGGCTGAAATTTGATTTGGCCAATTACAACATCGACCACTATACAAAAATTGATTTTGATATTGAAACCGAGAATCTCGATGAAAACCTTGCTTTTGTAATTGTTCGCGCTCTTCAGAATAAAGAGAATGCACTTATTTATCACGGCGCCATAATTCGGAAAGCCGGGGTGTTTAATACGCTAAAAGATGTCGATTACATGAATTTTGTAATCTCATCGACCAATTACCGCACAATAATGTCGGAAAAATCGACCGCCGATTACATGAAATTCTTTGTGAAGAACTACAGCCGGTTTATCCGTTCGAACTTTAGCGACGAAGAATCTGATGTTTCGCCCGAAGAATTGATGGCAAGAGCGGAGCAGGAAGACGAAGCTTTACGTGAGAAAGGAAGGTTTGTTACTGTAAGCACAGGGCCGGCAGGAATGTTTAATTCAGCAATAGACACATCTCAGAATTTTGTAATTGCAGTCAAAGACAAAGGAATGTCTTTGCGACAGATGTTGCGCGGGTTCTCACAGTTTAACCGCGATGAATTCAGAGCATGGAATCTGGCTCTTCAATTAAAGCAAACCGATGAATACCAGCTTATGGTGGTGAATGGAATACCGGCACTTAACGAGTCGATGTCGTATTTCCGCAGGGTGTTGGTTAATCGTAGCTTGTTTGAACCGTTAGGCCAGGCAACATACAGGAACTTCCTGATTACAGGTGAAAACCTGCAAACACTTATAAATGAAGGGAAGGTAGATGATTACATCGACTTCTTCAGGAATAATTATTTGCAACGAAACACTAGTCAACCAGGAAGTACATCCACATCGACACAAGCCCAAAATGCAGGCGTAGTAAGCCCGGCTACAGGTACTGTCACCCGGCAACCGGCACAACCTGTTGAAGATTATACCGGACCGTACAGTGAAAATACTGAAGGAGAGCATCTGTTTGTATTTGTTATTCCGGCTGAAGGGATTAACAATGAGGCTTTTGTTAGCGGTATTGAACAATATAACAGCGACAATTTTGCCAGTTCGTCGTTTGTTGTTGAGCAACAGCCACTGGATGCGATCCGCCAGCTTGTAATAATTAAGGGAATGGAAGATAAAGAAACGGCACAACAGTATTTCAGCAATGTAGTTCGTAACCGCGATTTATTCGATCCGCTTGGAAATGCACAGTACCGTAATTTCCTGATTTCTACAGTCAACTTCGATGTATTCAATCAGAAAAAGAATATTACTGAATACATGGACTTTTACAAAAGAGTTTACCTGGGACAGTAAGAAAGTCACAGATTTCAGTCTCATTTGGCGGTTAAATCTTTAAACTTTAAACTCTGCTCGTTAAAGTTTGTTAACAGCATACTACAACGGCACTTTTTTTGTTTTTATCTTTACAAATTAATAATGACCAAAAACAGCCCGGCTGTTAAATTTTAGAAATATGACAAAACCACGAATTCTTTGGACAGATGATGAGATAGATCTTTTACGCCCGCATATAATTTTTTTACAGGAGAAAGGCTATGAGGTGGAAACGGCTAACAACGGGCTGGATGCTGTTGAAAAAGTGACTGAGGGTTACTATGATATTATCTTTCTGGATGAAAATATGCCTGGAATGACAGGATTGGAAACCCTAACAAAAATAAAAGCGATTGCACCCAATGTGCCGGTAGTAATGATTACCAAAAGCGAGGAAGAGAACATTATGGATGAGGCAGTTGGTGCAAAAATTTCTGATTACCTTATAAAGCCGGTTAACCCTAAACAAATTCTTCTTTCATTAAAAAAGAACATCGACAAAAAGCGGCTGGTTACCGAACAGACCACTTCGAAATACCAGATGCAGTTTGCCCAGATTGGAATGCAAATAAGCGATAAGTTGTCGTTCGACGAGTGGAAGGATATTTATAAGAAACTTGTTTACTGGGAACTTGAACTGAGCCAGTCGGAAGATTCAGCCATGGATCAGGTTCTCCGAATGCAAAAGGAGGATGCCAATAAAGCCTTTTTCCGATTTATTAAGGATAACTACATAGATTGGTTTAACCAGGATTTGGGTGAGCGTCCCATGTTGTCGCCCGACATTATTAAGCACCGTGTATTTCCACATCTCGAGCAGGGTAAAAAGACTTTTGTTTTGGTTGTCGATAATCTTCGTTACGACCAGTGGAGAATATTAAGCCCGGTTTTCAACGAATACTTTCGTACCCAGTCGGAAGAATTGTACTGCGGAATTTTACCCACTGCAACCATGTATGCACGTAACTCCATGTTTGCCGGATTAATGCCTTCTGAAATTGAAAGATTGTATCCCGAATATTGGGATGACGACAATAACGAAGGACATAAGAATAAGTACGAGGAGGAATTACTGCGGAAGCAGATGGCAAGAACGGGCAGAAAAGAGAGTTTATATTTCCAGAAGGTGGGAGGTGTTAAAAAAGAAC
The DNA here is from genome assembly GCA_039714235.1 of Bacteroidota bacterium. Classification (GTDB taxonomy): domain Bacteria; phylum Bacteroidota; class Bacteroidia; order Bacteroidales; family Prolixibacteraceae; genus Draconibacterium. Next base: position 4,900 of record JBDLJS010000125.1, read on the forward strand.
GATGGGTGACCGAAAACCTGAAAAGCATTTTAGAAAGTGATTTATCGGTGATGGTAGTAAACTTTGTCGATATGATATCGCATGCCCGCACCGAAATGGATATGATTCGCGAACTTGCCAATAATGAAAAAGCGTACCGGTCGATAACGTTAAGCTGGTTTACAAACTCGTCGCTGCTCGAATTAATAAAGAGCCTGGCTGAAAATGATATTCGGTTGGTAATTACCACCGACCATGGAGCCATAAGAGTCGATAACCCGGTGAAAGTAATTGGCGACAGGGAAACAAATACAAACCTGCGGTATAAATTAGGCAAAAACCTGAATTTTAAGTCGAAGCATGTTTTCGAGGTCCGCGATCCACGAAAAATTTACCTGCCATCGAGAAATGTGAGTACCAGTTATATTTTTGCCCACAACACCGACTTTTTTGCCTATCCCAATAATTTCAACTATTACGCGAATTATTACAAGGATACATTTCAGCACGGGGGAATTTCAATGGAAGAATTAATTATTCCGGTTATAACCCTGGTTCCTAAAAAATAAGATTATCATTAAATCATCGTCATCCTGAATTTAGTTTCAAGGGACTTTGTCGTTAAGATACTGAATCCGTCGGCTGACGGACAGCATGACAATAAAACAATGGACTTGCAATAGCCCTTTAGGACGTCACTCTGAACTTGTTTCAGGATCTAAATTTGGAATCTATCATTGTTAGTCCCCAACCTTTTATTGGGCATAATGAGGAAATGACATCAATTTGAGGAACATCGTTTTACAACAAAGTCGCTATTTTCTGCCCCAATTTTATTGCCGATAATATGGCATTTAATCATTAACAGAAAAAACAGGCGCGGATCGGTTTCATCCATTAATCCCTCGTAATTGCCCATTCCTTTGGAGATAATCAGGTCGGCAGAATTATATAACTCCATAAACTCTTTTCCTGCCCGGTGCAACAGGGTTGAAGGAATATCGTCACCGTTGGAAATAATCTTAGCCACCTTATCGATTCCTACTTCCAGCGCTTCTTTTTCGGTAGCATCATTTAAAACCGGTTTGTTGCGTACTGCAAACCACACATTCGGATGCCCCAGTGTTTCCAGAAATAGTTTGTCTAAAACAATTTCACCGCAATTATCTCCCAGGTAGAGTATGGTGTTGGCTTTCTCAATTTCTGCTTTTAGTTGTTCCGAATGGTCAATTGCAAAATCGCTGGACAAAACCCTGTTAATTGTCTCATTAACATTAAATTTATGATCTGGGCCAAAATCAATAATATTTCCGGCAATGGCCAACCGAAGTGCAGTGTCGAACTTATTCGAAGAGCTTTCAACTTTTTCCTTAAACTCGTCGTAACGCGCCATCAATTCCCGGTTACTCTCCTCTTTTTCTTTCTGGTATGGATCGGTAACCGTAGAAATATTTTTCATTCGCTCAATCAGGTTGCGGGTAATCTCAGGAGAATAGCTGTTGTTTGGATTTACCTTTGCAATATCCCCAATCATATCAATAACCAGCTGGTTTCTCTTCTCCTCTGCAATTTCGAACCTGTCCATCCGTTTGTGCAGAGCATTTACCTGGCATATAAGGCACTCGTAATTCATGCTGTAAAAATAAGAGAAGAATTCGAATTGATATGTATCGAACTAAAGTTCAGGATAAAACTTCAGGAAAAATTAATCAGGATGAAGTGTATAAGAACTATACAATACTGTATTATTTGGTTTTGTGTATCTATTAAAGATTACTTCCCTTCATTTGTGCATAAAGCTTATTGGCAAAAATAAAATCCTCAAGTTTTTTACTTCCCGAATTCAGTACTTCATTTTTGGTGCCAATCCACTCTTTTTCGCCTTTGCTGATAAATAGTACCGACTCGCCAATTTCAATCACCGAATTCATGTCGTGGGTATTAATAATGGTGGTCATGTTAAACTCTTTGGTAAGGCTTTGGATGAGTTTGTCGATTACGGTTGCAGTTTCCGGGTCGAGGCCCGAGTTGGGTTCGTCGCAGAACAGGTATTTCGGATTTAATGCAATGGCACGGGCAATGGCCACACGTTTTTGCATTCCGCCGCTAATTTCGCTGGGATTGAGTTTAAACGCCTGCTTTTCAATATTCACATGGTCGAGGCAAAACTCCACGCGTTTCTGTTTTTCGGCCCCGGTCATGTAGGTAAACATATCCAGCGGGAAACGAACATTTTCGGCTACCGAAATACTGTCGAAAAGCGCTCCACCCTGGAAAACCATACCAATTTCCTGTCTTAACTTTTTGCGTTGTTTCTCGCCGGTTATGGTAAAATTCCGGTCATCATACCATATTTCACCCTTGTCAACTTCAAACAATCCAAGAATAGATTTTAACAACACAGTTTTCCCCGAACCGCTTCGACCGATTATCAGGTTGGTTTTTCCCGGCTCGAAAGTGGTTGAAATGTCTTTCAAAACCTCGTTGCCATCGAACGATTTGTATATATTTTTAACAGTAATCATGTCAGCAGTAGGCGGGTTAAAATTAAATCGAAGAATAAAATCAGAATATTGGTATTTACAACAGCTTTTGTACTGGCTTTTCCAACTTCAAGCGCTCCGCCTTGTACGTAGTACCCAAAATATGCCGGAACTGAGGCAACCAAAAAACCAAACACCAGCGATTTATATATCGAGAAAGTTACATAGTAAGGGTAAAACAGCCACTGAATGCCATCAATATATTCGGGAATGGAGATTACCCCAACCACAGGGCCGGTAACAAGTCCGCCAAGCAACCCGAAAAATACACTGATTATATAAAGGAACGGAAAGATAAAAACTACAGCAACTACCTTTGGCAGTATCAGATAACCTGCTGAGTTTATACCCATAATCTCCAGCGAATCAATCTGCTCGGTAACCCGCATGGTCCCTATTTCAGAAGTTATATTCGAACCAATTTTCCCAGCCATTATCAGTGCTAGCATAGTCGACGAGAATTCGAGTAAAAGAGTATCGCGTGTGCCCAGTCCCACAAGTTCAGAGGGATAAATAGGATTTGCCATACTATAGGCAAACTGAATGGTCATAATACCGCCAATGAAAACGGAAATGATAATAACAATCCACACGGAGTTTACCCCCAGGTTATGAATTTCGTGAAATAACTGTTTTATATACATTTTATGCCTTTCGGGCCGTGCAAAAACCCTCTTCAGCATGGTAAAGTAACGTCCTATATGAAAGAAAAATCCCATTAATTTTAATCTCTTAACCGATAAAATTACAACTTATAAAGCTTATTCAAAATTTTTGGTAAACTGTTTCATGAGTAACTGTTAGGAATTTATCCTTTTGTTTTATTTATGTATCTTTTTTGCTTATACTGCGTTGAATTTTCCTTAAATAGCTGAGGCTATTCGCATAAAATCTGTCTTATCTAAACAAAAAATACATCAAAATAATTCCAAAAAACAATTTTCAAACAGTGAAGTTGTTTAAAGTAAAATTGAAAAACTGCGAGTAACATCTTGATTTCATTGGACTTCAGCTAATTTTTCTTCCGTAGCTTTGGCTATGTAAGAAAAATGGAGCTTCGCCACTAAAACCAATATGTCCCTCTCGAAATTCCCCTTTTACTTTAAACAACTTCAGTTACTGATAGCAACATAAATAAAATTTATTCGTAATTTTTACTGAAACTTTTTAAAAAAGGATATTTTTGCGCCCGAAGTGGAAAAAGCACTAGTGAAAAGGACTCTGTAACATTATGCAATTCAGCAGGATAATAAAACCCGGAACTTTCCGGATAACACATCGGGCAGATTGCATTTGTTGCAATAAAAAACTAACAATTTGATGTAATGAACAATAACTATTGTGTAATTATGGCCGGCGGTGTTGGTAGCCGGTTTTGGCCATTAAGCCGTACTGCAAAACCCAAACAGTTTCTGGATATTTTAGGAACAGGCAGAACTTTTTTACAACAAACATTCGACAGATTTTCAAAGCTTGTACCAGCTGAAAATTTTTTGGTTGTAACCAGTGTAAAATACAAAGATTTGGTTCTCGAGCAGCTTCCTGAATTAAAAGAAGAGCAGGTTTTGTCTGAACCTTTACGCAGGAATACTGCACCTTGCCTGGCTTATGCCGCTTATAAAATTAATTCAAAAGACCCGGATGCCAACCTGATTGTTACTCCATCTGATCACTTAATTCTGAAGGAAGATGAATTTATTCAGCAGGCTAAAAACGGAATTGAGTTTGCTGAACAAAACGATGCCCTGCTTACTCTCGGGTTAAAACCTAACCGACCAGAAACGGGATATGGTTATATTCAGGTGAAGAAAAAGAAAGAGTTTAAAAATCTCGATAACCTGTACAAGGTAAAAACCTTTACCGAAAAACCCGACATGGAAATGGCTAAAATATTTGTTGGGAGCGGTGAGTTTTACTGGAATTCAGGGATTTTTATCTGGTCGTTGCCAACAATATTGAAGGCACTTGAAGAGCATCTTGAGGACCTTTCCGGATTGTTTAAGAAGGGGCAAAAGTTATTAAATACCAGTAGTGAAGGTCCTTTTATAAAGAAAACCTATTCCGAGTGCCAGTCAATTTCCATCGATTACGGGATTATGGAAAAAGCAAAGAATGTATGTGTCCTCACGGCTGACTTCGGCTGGAGCGACTTTGGTACCTGGGGCTCGTTGTATGAAAATAGCAGAAGAGATCAGGACGGGAATGTAATTAGTGGCGATAACATAATGATATACGACTCGAAAAATTGTATTGTAGATATTTCTGACGAAAAAGTGGCTGTGCTTCAGGGGCTCGACGGCTATATTGTTGCCGAATCGAACGATACGCTTATGATTTGCAGGAAAGAAGACGAACAGCAAATTAAAAAGTTTGTAACCGATGTGCGGATTAAAAAGGGAGATTCGTTGGTTTAGTCTTAATAAAATAATTGGATTTAAATAAGAACGGGAAGCTAAATTTAGCTTCCCGTTTTTTACTTAATGCTCCTATTCTTGAATTTCAGCTTTTGCCTTCACATTGTTTTTTGGTAATGTGCCGGTCCATTTTCTGATGGTATAATTTATACGAATGGTTAACATGTACATTACCGGCGAAACCAAAAGGGTAAGAAATGTTGCAAAGGTTAGTCCAAAAATAACGGTCCACGACATTGGCCCCCAG
>JBDLJS010000126.1:0-9846 GCA_039714235.1 Bacteroidota bacterium
GGATGACAGAACCCGGCTTACAGGCCTGCCGTTTTTTTTTCATTATGTCTCAAAAGAAATCCGCAAAACCATGCCCACGAGCATGGAGATAAAATTGTTAAGCTGCAAGGTCTTGCCCACGCTCGTGGGGACAAAATTGTTAGCTTGCGAAATCGTGCCCACGCTCATGGGGACAAAATTGTTGGGCTGCGAAACCTTTCCCACGCACGTGGGGACAAAATTTACGAATTGCAAAGTCATGTCCACAACCATCGGGAAGAAAAAATATGGCACACCATAGCCGCAACCTGTTAGCCTTCCGCTTTCTTTTTTAGGTACTCATTAATTTTTTCGTGAATTTTTGCCGAATAGTTGTGCACAAACCGTTTGTTTTCAACTCCAAGAATCCATTGAATTCCCAATTCTTCGCTGGCAAAGAAAATTTCATCCATGCTTAGCAGAACTTCTTTACCAATACCGGATGTTTCGGCAACTTTTAAATTCATACTGTGGGCCTGTTCTATAACCACGCTGCGCAGGGTATCTTCGTAGCAACCAGTATCGAATGAAGGTGTATACAAAACATTTTCTTTTACCATAAAAATATTGGAGAACAGTCCGCCACACACTTTATTTTTTTCATTCACCAGGATGGAGCTGTGGAATTGTGTATCTCTGTTTTGTGCTTCAGCCGTTACCCAGTTCGGCATGTTGTAAAATTGAAAACGGTTTAACGGCAATTCAGCATTCTTTTTTAATCCCGAGAAGTTAACCAGCAAACCGTGCATCGAAAACGGGAACTCAAATTCGGGAAATGCAATGCTTGTAACCAGCGTATTAATCTTGTCGCGACTGATAAATAGCTGGAAATGAACAATTCCCGAGCGGTAAAATTTATTCTTATTCAGCATGCGTTTCGTAATGCGAAAGAGTTCGCGGGTATTTCTGAAATTATCCGGCAATAACAATTTGAGTTCCTGCAATTGCCTCGATATAAAATCAATGTTCTCATTAAATAGTGGAATTCCTCCGTAACCAAACCACACTTTCTGCGAAATTGTAAATGGTTCGTCCCAAAGAAATCCGGTTAGGTTTGCTTCAGTTTTTGAGACTATTTCGCCATTTACAATCAGAAAGTCCATTTTATAAAAACGAAAATAAATTATCGATAAACCTTTCAAACAAGTTGGGTTTCAGCAATATCGGGAAAACAAACCCAAAAACAGCCCCCAAAAAATGGGCATCGTGAGCCACATTATCGGTTTTCTTTTTGCTCATCTGGTACGAATAAAAAAGGTAACCAATGGCAAACAGAATGCCCGGTATTGGTAAAACAGCAAACAGGTATAGCGGTTCCCACGGATTAAAAAATATGGTGGCAAACAGCACTGCCGACACCGCACCCGATGCTCCTACTGCATTGTAATAATAGTTATTTCTGTTTTTAATAAGGCTCCATAAGTTCGATGCCATAATTCCACCAAAATAAAGAAGTAGGTAATAGGCAGTAGCACGGTTTCCAAAATAGTAATCGAAGTAGCCTGGATATTCCCCGCTGCCTACAATATTTCGCCCAAAAAAATAGAGCACCAGCATATTTACTCCCAGGTGAGTCCAGTTGGCATGTATAAAAGCATGCGACACCAGCCGGTAATATTCGTTTCGGTGAATAATCTGCGCTGCATTAAACTGCAGTTTACCCATCAGGTTAGCATTCTGAAAGGCCAGGTAAGAAGTCAGTGCTGTAACACCAATTATTAACCAGTTTATCATTTAATGTAAAATTTTGTAAATCATCTCTTTTTGCAGGTCTCCCGTTTCAACCATGGTTGAAACGTTAAAGCCTTTGCTTTTCATATCGTATTCGCGCAAAATGCCCATAATTTCGTACAACTTTGTGGGCGAATATTTTTTCGCCGCCGAAACATATTCCCTTACAAAATACGGATGTACCCTTAACTCAGCTGCTACATTTCGTTCCGATTTATCTTTTAGAAAATGGTAAGTAAACAGTTTCGAAAAGTAAAAATAGAGTCCTGCAGTGGTTTTTTGAATCGGGTTCATAGTTGGGTTTGCCGCAAAATACTGAATGATTTTATTGGCTTTTAAAACATTTTTTTCGCCCAGCGCATTTTGTAGCTCAATTACATTGTAATCTTTGCTTAAACCAATGTTTTCCTGAATATGGTCGGGAGTAATTTTATTGGTGTTTTTTACGGCAATTACCAGTTTGTCAAGCTCGTTTGCAACTTTGCTAAGGTCGGTGCCCAGATACGATGTTAATAGTTGTGCTGCCTGCGGAGTAATAGTGTAATCGAAGTTTTTCAGATAACTGTCAATCCAGCCCGGGATTCTGTTTTCATACAGCTTTTTCGATGTATAAACCACACCGTTGGCTTTAATGGCTTTAACCAGTTTAGTCCGCGAGTCGAGATTTTTGTATTTGTAATTTAAAACCAGAACTGTCGAGTCGAGCGGTTTTTCGGCATAGGAGGCTAATGTTTCAATTTTGCCCAGGCTTTGAGCTTCTTTTACAACAATAACCTGTTTGCTGGCCATCATCGGGAAACGCATGGCACTTTCGGCAACGGTTATGGGATCGGAATCTTTACCATAAAATATGGTTTGGTTAAAACCTTTTTCTGCTTCGGTTAAAACATGCTCTTCAATGTAATCCGATATTTTATCGATAAAATAAGGCTCTTCGCCCTGCAGCAAATATATGGGGTGATAAATCCCTTTTTTCAGGTTTTGTAAAATATCTTCAAAATCCATTTTAGAATCTCAGGTGTTTAACAGACAGACCGTTGTTTTTAATTTCCATTAATGCATCAATGCCGGCCTGAATATGGGTTTGAACAAACGAAGATGTAATTTTTTTATCGCTGGCTTCGGTTTTTACACCGGTCGAAATCATGGGCTGGTCTGTAACGAGTAACAGCGCACCTGTTGGAATCTGGTTGGCAAAACCAACTGTAAACAAAGTTGCAGTTTCCATGTCGATAGCCATGGCTCGCGTTTTTTTCAGGTATTTTTTAAATCGAGTATCGTATTCCCACACCCGGCGGTTTGTGGTCAGAACGACACCAGTCCAGTAATCGTGCTCCGAATTTCGAAGAATGTGCGAAACTGCCCGCTGTAGATTAAATGCGGGTAATGCCGGAACTTCCGGAGGTAAATAATCGTCAGACGTACCATCGCCCCTTATTGCAGCAATAGGCAGAATTAAATCTCCCAGCTGGTTTTTCTTTTTCAATCCGCCGCATTTACCTAGAAAGAGTACCCCACGTGGCCTGATGGCGCTCAGTAAATCCATTACTGTTGCAGCATTGGGGCTACCCATACCAAAATTAATAATGGTAATGCCTTCGGCTGTTGCACTGGGCATATTTTTATCTGCACCATCAACGGGTACTTCAAACTGTTTAGCAAAAATCTCAACATAATTCTGAAAATTGGTCAGCAGAATATGCTTGCCAAAGCTTTCAAGGGATTTCCCGGTATACCGTGGCAGCCAGTTTTCAACAATATCTTTTTTTGTCTTCATATATAAAACATTTTGTGTCTGAACGAATTTATATTAGCTTCGTTCAGGGCTTTTGCAAATGTACATTTTTAGATTCCGACAGCCAAAATGAGTTAATAAGTAATTGATTAAAAAATATGCAAGAACTGAATTTGCCTGAATACAATTTCAGAATTAAAACAGAAGCCAACAAACGACTCATTTTCGATATTATCAGAAAGAAATATGTCGTGCTGACACCGGAAGAGTGGGTGCGCCAGAATTTTATTCAATACCTGCGTACTGAAAAAAAATACCCGGAGGCTTTAATGGCTGTTGAAAAGCAAATTATGGTAAATGGTAAACAACGGCGTTTCGACTTACTCATTTATAACCGGAAAGGAAAACCATTGTTAATAGCCGAATTTAAAGCCCCGAATGTAAAAATTACGCAAGATGCATTTGACCAGGTAGTTCGTTACAACATGGTTGTGCTGGTCGAAAGGGTAGTGGTTTCTAATGGCTTGCAACATTTTGTCTGTCATATAGATTACCAAAATAACAGTTATGCTTTTTTACAGGAAATACCCGAATTTGATCAATAAAAAATAAAGAGGTTGTAGAGGTGTTTAAGAATAATGTATTTATTCCATTTATTTCGTTTCCTTTTTTTACTCATGATGTGCCAAAAGTTGGATTAATGTCAGATTTTTAATTTCTTTGGTAGAAAATTGTAAGATATGACACTGAGGAATAATTTGGATGACTGGGATTTGAAAATTTTGGATATTATTACAAAGAATGCACGCATACCATTTAAAGATGTTGCCAAGGAAGTAGGGATTTCGAGGGCTGCTGTTCATCAAAGAGTTAACCGTATGGTCGATTTGGAGGTAATTGTTGGCTCGGGTTATCATATTAATCCTAAAAAGGTAGATTATAAAACCTGTACCTATATTGGTATTTTTTTAGAAAAGGGTGGTATATATCCCGAAGTTGTAAAAAAGTTGGAGCAGATTCCAGAAATTGTTGAGTGTCATTACACGACTGGGCAGTACGCTATTTTTATTAAAGTATATGCCAAAGACAATGAACACCTTAAAACAATACTCAGCGGGCAAATTCAAAAAATACAGGGTATAGCAAGCACTGAAACTTTTATATCTCTCGAGGAATCTTTTAAAAGAAGCATCTCTGTAAATGAAGTTGTTTAAAGTAAAATTAAAAAACTGCGAGCAACATCTTGATTTCATTGGACTTCAGCTAATTTTTCTTCCGTAGCTTTGGCTATGCAAGAAAAATGGAGCTTCGCCACTAAAACCAATATGTCCCTCTCGAAATTCCCCTTTTACTTTAAACAACTTCAATGATTAATTTCTTTGTCTAACTACTTCGTACATCATTAAAGCGGCAGAAACCGAAACATTTAGTGATTCAATTTTTCCCAGGATAGGTATTTTTAATTGTTCATCAGCAAGTTTTAGTATCTGTCCTGAAATGCCTGATTCTTCCGAACCCATAACTATCCCCACGGGAACATTAAAGTCTGCATCGGTGTAAAGTTTATTCCCTTTTTCAGTTGCGGCAACTATATGAATTCCTGAATCTTTAAGAAATTGAACGGTTTTATATAAATCTTTCACCCTGCAAATTGGAAGGTGATGTATTGCACCTGCCGAAGTTTTAACGGTATCGGCTCCAATACGTGCCATTCCTTTTTCGGGTATAACAATAGCCTGAACTCCGGCACATTCTGCCGAGCGTGTAATGGCCCCAAAATTTCGAACGTCGGTAATCTGGTCAAGAATAAGAATTAGTGGATTTTTCCCCGATTCAAAAATTCCGGGCAGAACTGTTTCAATATTGTCAAACTCAATGGGGGAAATGAAAGCTAAAATCCCCTGGTGGTTTTTGCGTGTAATCCTGTTAATCTTTTCAACCGGAACATACTGAAAGGCAATTCTGTTTTCTTTTATCAGGCTTTGTAACTCTGAAAACAGCTCGTTATTTAACCCTTTTTTTATCAGGATTTTATCGATTGTTTTACCGTTTCGAATGGCCTCAATAACAGCTCTGGTCCCGAAAATAAAATCTTCTTTGTGCATTACCATGTTTTTTTCTTTTTCCAGTTTTCCAATTCTTCGTGATCCGATTCCCATTTCTGCATGTTTTCTTCCAGTTCCAATTTTAAGTTTTCATACTTCTCAAAAACAGAGTGGTCTTCCACTTTTTCCGGGGATGATAACAGTTTATCAATTTCCTCTATTTCTGATTCAAGTACAAAAATTTTTGTTTCGGTCTTTTCTACCTGTTTTTCAAGCCGAGAAATGGTTCTGTTTACCTCCTTCTTCTCCTCAAAAGTAAGCTCATCGTCCGATTTAACCTTTGATTTCGCTTTTTCATTTTTCGAAGTTACAGCTTTTACTTCAAGTTCTTTAAGTGATTCAATACGTTTCCGGTACAGAAAATCGAATATTCCTCCCAGGTGCTGTTTTATATTTTTATTTCTGAATTCGTAAATACAGTCAACCAGTCCGTCGAGAAAATCTCTGTCGTGCGAAACAACCAGTACTGTCCCGGTGAAATTTGCCAGAGCATTCTTCAGAATCTCTTTCGAGCGCATGTCAAGGTGGTTTGTTGGCTCATCCAAAATCAGAAAGTTAACAGGTTCCAGCATCAGGCGAATCATTGCCAACCTCGATTTTTCTCCACCACTCAGAACCTTCACCTTTTTATCGATGTCTTCTCCCCTGAACAGGAATGCAGCCAGAATATCCCTGATTTTTGTCCTGACATCGCCGACAGCTATTTCATCAATCGTTTCAAAAATGGTCAGTTCTTCATTTAACATCTGTGCCTGGTTTTGGGCAAAATAACCAACTTTTACATTATGCCCCAGTTGCATCTTTCCTTCGTGCTGAAGCTCATTCATGATAATTCTGGCGAGGGTAGTTTTGCCCTCGCCATTCCTGCCAACAAAAGCCACCTTCTCTCCGTTTTTTATGGTAAGGTCGACGTCGTTTAAAACCGAATGAATCCCATACGACTTACTTATGTGTTTTCCCTCAACCACAACTTTACCCGAGCGTGGAGCAGGGGGGAAGTTTATTTTTAATGCTGCGTTGTCTTCCTCTTCAATCTCAATCCGGTCTAGTTTCTCAAGTTGTTTAATCCGCGATTGTACCTGCACAGCCTTAGTGGCTTTGTACCTAAACCGTTCAATGAATTTTTCGGTGTCTTCAATCATTTTCTGTTGGTTTCGGTAAGCAGCCAGTTGTATCTCTTGTTGCTCCTTTTTCCACGAAACAAACTTCGAATAATTCATTTTCTGGTCGGTTATTTTGCCCAGAGAAATTTCAATAGACCGGTTACAAACAGCATCCAGAAAAGTTTTATCGTGTGATACCAGTATTACCGCCCCTTTATAGTTTTTCAAAAAATCTTCAAGCCACTGAATCGATTCAATATCCAGGTGGTTGGTTGGCTCATCGAGTAAAAAAATATCTGGCTTTTTTAATAAAAGTTTAGCCAGTTCAACGCGCATTCGCCAGCCACCGCTAAACTCCGACGTTTGGCGATTGAAATCGCTTCGTTCAAATCCCAGTCCGAGCAAAGTTTGTTCAAGTTCAGCTTCATAATTGTCTCCTCCCAGTATCTGGTATCTTTCATTCAATTCCGAAACTGTATCCAGTTTTTTCAGGTAATCAGCTGAGTGATAATCTTCACTTTCAGCTATTTCGTTATTTAGTTGGGCGATTTCTTTGTCTATTTTAAGCAACTCTTCAAATGCCAGAATTGTTTCATCTTTTAAAGTTCTCGTATCAGAGACCTTCATTTGTTGAGGTAAATACCCAATAGTAATGCCTTTGGGCATTCCAATGCTTCCGGATGTTGGCGATTCTTTACTGTTAATAATTTTAAGTAGTGTCGTTTTACCGGCCCCGTTTTTCCCGATTAACCCAATCCTGTCTTTCGAATTAATTAAAAAGCTAACCTCCTTAAACAATTCAAAGCCACCAAAACTTACATTTATTTTATCAAGCGAAATCATAAATCACAGAAATTGCGCAAATATAAATATTATAGAGATACCGGGCTTCTAAAATTTTGGACAAAAAAAATACCCTCGCGGGTAAAAGAAGGAAGGGGAAAGCACTATGGACGCTTTTTGAAGATGATTGATAATTTACAAACCCCTAAACACAAAACCAATCATAAATACAGAAGTCGCTTTCCCCTTTTAAGTTTTACTTATTGAAAATAAAACCAACCATTAAATCATGAGCAAATATATGTAAATGATCTTTCCAAAAAAGTCAAATGAAACATAAAATTGCTTTTGGTTAAGGAAAATGGCTTCGTTTTCCCAAAATGGGAAAATTGATTTTTTTTTGGGAATCGGAGAGGGTTTATATTAAAACTATTGTCTGAAAGAATGGATTATATTTGCAGAAAAAATAAAATGGCCAGAAAAAGAAAGAAACCATTATACGAAAGTGTAAGAATTATTGATATTGGTGCCGAAGGCAAAGCGCTGGCACGTGTGGGCGAAATGGTTGTTTTTACGAAATATGCCATACCGGGCGATATAGTTGATTTACAGGTTACTAAAAAACGTAAAAAATACCAGGAAGCATTTATTACTAATTTTCATGAATACTCTAATGACAGGGTAGAGCCCTTTTGCGAACATTTTGGAACCTGCGGCGGTTGTAAATGGCAACTTCTTCCTTACAAAAAACAACTGTTTTATAAGCAGAAACAGGTTGAAGACCAATTGTTTAGGATTGGAAAGATGGAACTGCCGGAATTAAATGAAATACTGGGTTCAAAAAATGACACCTTTTACAGGAACAAACTCGAATTTACATTTTCAAATAAAAGATGGTTATCCTTCGACGAAATTGAAAACGGAGGGGAAATAGAGAATCCCGATGCCTTAGGTTTTCACGTTCCGGGATTATACGATAAGATAATTAATATAAATAAGTGTTGGCTGCAGCCTGAACCGTCTAATAAAATCAGAAATTTTATATACGACTATGCTATAAAAAATAACCTGCAGTTTTTCGACATTAAAGAACAGGAAGGCTTTCTGCGTACCCTTATTATAAGAACTGCCTCAACAGGTGAGACCATGATTATCCTTTCTTTTTATTACGAAGATGAAAAAGCCAGGGTAGATCTGTTAAATGCAGTAAAAGATGAATTCCCGGAAATCACCTCGTTGTTGTATGTAATAAACCAAAAAGGAAATGATACCATTACCGACCAAAAGATTGAACTTTTTGCAGGCCGCGATTTTATCTGGGAAGAAATGGAAGGGATTAAATTTAAACTTGGCCCGAAAAGTTTTTATCAAACCAACTCTGAACAGGCATATAACTTATATAAAGTTACGCGCGAATATGCAAACCTGCAAGGAAATGAAGTGGTTTATGACCTTTACACAGGTACCGGGACAATTGCCAACTTTGTAGCAAATAAAGCCAGTAAAGTGGTTGGTATAGAGTATGTTCCAGAGGCAATAGAAGATGCAAAAATTAACTCGGAACTGAATGGAATTACAAATACTTCCTTTTTTGCAGGAGACATGAAAATGGTCCTGAATGATGAATTCGTAAAAGAAAACGGGCATCCTGATGTAATAATTACCGATCCGCCGAGGGCAGGAATGCATGCCGATGTAGTAAATACAATACTTAAATTAAGCCCCGAAAAAATTGTATATGTAAGTTGTAATCCTGCCACCCAGGCACGCGACTTATCGTTACTTGATTCGGATTACCAAATTGAGAAAATTCAGCCGGTAGACATGTTTCCTCACACTCATCATGTAGAGAATGTGGTTTTGCTTAACAAAAGGTTTGACTAATAAAGGAAAATAAGCTAACTTGTTGCATCTAAATGCAATATTAATTTGTTGCTGAATTAAAAATAAGGGGCTTATTAAGGGATTAATTAATCTCCTAATAATAATTATATATAATTAACAAAACTTTTAATCCTAAATTCAAACAATTATGAAAAGAGTATTAATAATTCTACTGGGAATTATTCCGTTTATGTTAACTGCTCAGAATGAATGCAAATATTTTGAGGAAAAGGTAAGTGTAACAATTGAGAAAACAGATTTGAACACAACCCAAAGCGACTTTGGGCCTGCGTTTGTAAATGACGAATTATGGCATTCGGCTTTTACCGACGAAGAAATTGATAAACTGGCAAGAGGTAGTGAAAAGGGCGTTTTTTATAATTTGTTTACTTCGAAAGTAGACGGCAAAGGAAACGTTACAGGAGGGAAATCGGTAAAGTTGGAAGAACAAAGCGAGGGCTATCATGCCGGGCCGGTTTCGTATTGC
>JBDLJS010000127.1:0-9840 GCA_039714235.1 Bacteroidota bacterium
ACGTTATCGCCACTTATGAATGAAATCAGACGTGAGCGCCGTGTAGAATTTGCTTTTGAAGCTTTCAGGCACAGTGATTTGATGCGTTGGCGTGCCCACCACCTGTTTGTAGGGAAGAGGCCTTTAGGTGGGAAATTTATTGATTACTATAATGGTGCAAGTCAAGTTTCTGTGAATGCCGATGGGAATGTTGACTTTTGGATGGCCCAAATACCAAATGGTTACGAGTTTGACCCTGACAGGGACTATTTGTACCCAATTCCTCAGGATCAAATTACTTTAACAGGTGGAGCTATAACACAAAATCCGGGTTGGGAATAATTTTAATAGTGAAGTAGTCAAACCAATACAGAATTAAATAACAAATCTTTCGCATAGATTTAAGTTTAGTTACAAAGGGGTGTCAGAATTGGCATCCCTATTGTAGCAAGAGATATTAAAAAAGGCAATCAGCATCTTCTCCTTGAGCGATGGGAAATCTACCAGTTCATAAGTAGTAGTCACCGTACCCGATGTAATTACATGTTTATAATGAGAGTACGAAGATTACTGTGACTCTTTTAGGAGAAATATTGACTAAGCGAATAATAAATCGATTATGTTTTATAAAGTAATAGCCACAATTATATTATTAATACACTTTGTAAATTTTTCAGTCTTCGCCCAGAAAGAATCTATGGACGAAATGTGGGGAGAGACTAAATCTATGTCGAATGAAAAACTCGCAGAACGTGCTAAACTTTTTGATGAAAGCAACTTCGGCATGTTTGTTCACTTTGGCTTGTACTCTCACCTGGCAGGAAAATGGAAAGATAAAACCTATTATGGTATTGGCGAATGGTTAATGAATACCAGAGTCGCAGATATTCCTGTTGAAGAGTACAAAGCTGTTGCAAAAGAGTATAACCCTGTTAATTTTAATGCTGATTCTATTGCTAAACTGGCAAAAGATGCCGGTATGAAATATATAATAATTGGTTCAAAGCATCATGATGGATTTGCCATGTTTCATTCTAAAGTCGATAAATTTAATGTGGTAGATGCAACACCATTTGGACGCGACATGATGAAGGAGCTTTCCACGGCTTGCCATGAACAAGGATTGGGATTTGGATTCTACTATTCACACTATCAGGACTGGACTACCCCCGGTGGACACAGAGGCCCAAAAACTTATCCCGACGGGACACCTGCAACTTTTGAAGATTATTTCTATAAAAAGTGTAAACCTCAGGTTGAAGAGATTTGTACCAATTACGGTGATTTAGACTTTGTTTGGTTCGATACTCCGGGCAATATGAAGAAGGAACTTGTTATAGAGTTGGTCGACCTTGTACGCGAACTGCAACCCAATGCAATGCTTTGCAGCCGAATAGGGCATGGCATGGGCGATTATGTGAGTAATGGCGACATGGAAGTGCCGTCAAGAAATATCGGTGGTTTATGGGAAACCTGCGATACCAACAACGATTCGTGGGGGTACGTGTGGTACGACAAAAATTTTAAAACTCCGAAGGAAATTTTGCACCGTTTAATTTCAACCGTGGCACGCGGTGGTACATACCTGTTTAATATCGGACCCGATGGAAAAGGTGTAGTTCCCGAACTCGGAGCCTCATTTTTAAAAAAAGCAGGCAAGTGGATAAATAAGTATCCTCAGGTAATCTATAATGCAAGCGCTTCTCCATGGGGACATGCTTTGCCCTGGGGAGATGTTACCACATCCGGTAATTCATTGTTCCTGTCTGTTTTCGAATGGC
Source organism: Bacteroidota bacterium (assembly GCA_039714235.1). Classification (GTDB taxonomy): domain Bacteria; phylum Bacteroidota; class Bacteroidia; order Bacteroidales; family Prolixibacteraceae; genus Draconibacterium. The sequence continues at coordinate 1,761 of JBDLJS010000127.1, forward strand.
CACAGGATGGAAAACTCTATCTTCCCGGCTTAGAAAGTGAAATAATGTCTGCAGAAATATTAGGCAATGAAACCGATATGATTTCTTTTGCAAAGAAAAAAGGATGGACTATATTTAACTTACCATATAAACCTGCAGATTCGCCTGTGTCGGTAATTGAAATAAAACTGAAAAACAAAGCAGAAGATGCTCACATAAATACAAACCTGGCTGTTTGTCCGAATATAGAATCTGAATTGTTGGCAGATTTTGCAGAAGTTTCAGATGCAGAAAAGAAAAGTATCAGGTGGATGGAGAAATTTGGTGAGTGGAAACATGTTGATCAGATTAGTAAATGGGAAGAAAACGGGAAAGCAGAATGGACAGTTGAAGTTTTTGAGCCGGGATACTATCAGATTGATTTACAGTACAAGGGTGAAGGAAGATTAGTTTGGAAAATAGAAACGGATGAAGGCACAATGGTACAGAACCAGCAGGCAGCAACCGAAAAATACCAGGAATATAAAATGGGAGTTTTAGAGTTTAAAGAAGCCGGGAAACATACCATTTCTGTTTCATTAATTGAAGGAAGCAGAGAAACATCAAGTTTAAAATCAGTGATTATTAGACCTGTTTATTAGCTTCCGGAAATGAAGAAATTAAATTGGAACAGAAGAAATGGGATGTAAAAAATAGAAATGTAAGTTATGATGTGCAATAAGCTATTAATATATGTAAGTTATTTCATTCTGGTTCTTGGAGCTATAAGTTGTAACAGTAAAAATGAAAAACCAAACATTGTATTTATTCTTGCTGACGATATGAGGGCTGATTACCTCGGGGCTATGGGACAAAACAGTATTGTTCAGACACCAAACCTCGATAATCTTGCAGCAAATGGTGTATTGTTCGAAAATGCGTTTGTAACCTCAACCTCATGTACACCCAGCCGGACAACAATTTTATCGGGAAAATATGAAAGAAATCATGGGGTAACCTTTGGTTCTAAATCAGCAATGACTGAAGAAGCTTTTTCACAGACTTATCCGATGTTATTAAAAAAAGCAGGATATTATACCGGATATGTCGGGAAAAATCACACACCGGTAGGAAAAAGCGAGAAAGGATTAGGATACAAAAGCGCCCGGATGGAAGAGGCGTTCGATTACTGGTATGCCGGACACGGACACCTTACTTTTTACCCAAAAGAGAGACATAAAATTTTCAAAAATGCAAAATCGGATAACCAGGTAGATATTATTCAGGAAGGGGTAGATAACTTTTTTAATTATGACAGTACTTTTTCCGGGGCAAAGAATTTTTTGAGTTCCTGCCCCGAAGATCAACCCTTCTGTTTGCTGGTAAATTTTAATGTACCACACAGTAACGGAACCGGGTCGATGGAGTTAAGGCCTGATGACCCTGAACTTTACCGTACCGCCTATCGCGACCAGATAGATAATATGCCCCACCCACCCACATACATTGCCGAGGCTGATATTGATACCCCAAAAATACCCAAACATGTTTATAACGGAAAGTATATAAAATCGTACAATTTTGTAAAAACACCGGAGGCGCTTCGCGAACGCCAGGTACGCACATGCCAGACCGTTACGGGAATAGATAATCTTGTGGGTGAGGTTATTAAAGAACTAGAAAAACAGGGAAAGACAGATAACACGGTAATTATTTTTGCTTCCGACCACGGCCTCCATCATGGAGAGCATGGCCTGGGTGGAAAAATGTTACTATTTGAAGAATCTTTAAGGATACCTCTAATAATTTATTCCCCGGGTTTAGCCAGAGAGAATAAAGGAAGAAAGATTGATAATATTTCCCTGACAGTTGATTTGGCACCCACAGTTCTTGATTTGGCGGGGGTGGGAATTCCGGAAGAGATGCAGGGTGAAAGCCTGAAACCTCTTATGAATGGAGAAAATGTAGATTGGCGTAACGATTTCTTTTGCGAAAATATGTTTATGGGGCAGAATTATCCGAGGGTGGAAGGTGTTAGGAGTAAAGAATGGAAATATATCCGATACTATTCAAAAGAAAATGATAAGCACCATATTTTATCTCTGATTTCTCCTCTTTTGGGGGAAGATCCTGTTTACGAAGAGTTGTACGACATGAGAAATGATCCACTGGAAACAAAGAATGTTGCAGACGATTCTGAAAATAAAGAAGTGTTGGACAAATTCAGAAACAGGTGTGATTCGTTACTGAAGAATGCCAAAGGCGATAATAATTTGCCCAATACTTATATTCAGGGTTTGGAAGAGAAAGAATTCAGAGAAAAGATAGAAAAAGAGTATTTCAAATTAATCAGTACCAAGTAAATAAAAGTAGAATATGAATCGAGTTATATTAATTTTATTGTCAGCTATTCTTTTAGGAGCAGTTTCGTGCAATAAAACAGAAGTAAAAGAGCAACCCAATATCCTGTTTATTTTTGCCGATGACTGGGGATTTGGAGATTTAGGATGTTATGGACATACCGAAGTTAAAACGCCTAATCTTGATAAACTGGCATCACAGGGAACACGTTATACACAGTTTCATGTAACAAGCGGCGTTTGTTCGCCAAGCCGTACATCGGTAATTACCGGGCATTTCCCAGCCAGACACAGGGTACACGGGCATTTTGCAGGCAATAAAGTAAACGAAAGACGTGATATGCCCAACTGGTTAAATGAAAATTTGCCGGTTTACCTGCCACGCTTGATGCAGGAAGCCGGATATACAACAGCTCATTTTGGTAAATGGCACCTGGGTGGTGGCGGGTTACCTCATGGCGACCTTTCGGCTCCTGAGCCTAAAAATTACGGATACGACGAGACAAGGGTATGGAACGGAAATGGGCCAACCTGGAATGGTGACCAGCTTTGGCCTACTACCCGGTATATGGACGATGATACTCTCTGGGTACAGAGCTCAAGCCGAATTGTAGTTGACCAAACAATCGACTTTATGGAAAGGAACAAAGGCAAAAAACCAATGTTTATCAACCTGTGGCTTAAAGACCCGCATACTCCACTTTGGCCGTCCGACGAACAACGTGAACCTTATAAAGGTATGGAACCGGATAAAGAGACTTACTATGCAGTTTTAACCGATGCCGATTTTCACATAGGTCGTTTAATGGAAGCTCTGACCGAGATGGGGCTTGATAAGAACACGCTGGTAATATTTAGCAGCGACAATGGTCCTGCTCATGTACCACCTGCACTTCATGTAGGTTCTACCGGAGGGCTTAAAGGTCGGAAAGTAGATGTTTTCGAAGGCGGAGTGAATGTGCCTTTTATTGTACGATGGCCAGGATATGTTGATGCCGGGAAAGTGGAAAGTCAAAGTGTTATTTCGGGAGTTGACCTGTTGCCAACTTTCTGCGAACTGGCCGGGAAAGAGCTTCCCGGGGAATATATACCTGACGGAGAGAGCTTCACTTCAATATTTCAAAACATTCCTTTCCAACGCACAAAACCTCTTTTCTGGGAGTGGCGATTTCCTGTAATTAGTGATGACCCGAGACATGCCAACAGATGGCCTGAAGCGGCTGTACGTGAAAAAGAGTGGAAATTATATCACAACTTCAAAATCAATCGTACCGAGCTTTATAATATTAAAGAAGACCCATTCGAAAAGAATGACCTGATGGAGTCAAATCCTGAAAAAGCGGTTGAACTTTTAAAGCTATGGAAAGAGTGGAAATCCGGGCTTCCTGAATAGGGAGTTTTTTATAATTTACCCTGGTTATTAGCGAAGTTCGTTTACTCTGAAATATTTGTTATTAAATTTTTATATTTGAGTGAGAAACCTGAGAAAATCAAAAGTTATACCAAATGCATATTAAAATGAGCGATAAAAACTAAACCTAATATTATGAGAGTAGTAACCTTAAGTAAATTATTCAGTTTAATCTTTGTAGCTATTATATTTTCAACTGTATCCAATGCATCAAATTCGCAAAAGCCTAATATTATTATTGTAATAACAGACGATCAGGGGAAAAACGATCTGGCGTGTGAAGGAAATCCATATATTATAACACCCAACATCGATAAGTTTTACGAAAATGCAGTCAGGTTCACCAATTATCACGTTTCAACAACATGTGCTCCCACACGTGGAGCTTTAATGACCGGGCGTCATACAAACCGTTTAAATGTCTTTCATACAATTTCGGGACGTTCTCTTTTATTCGAAGATGAAGTTTTGCTGCCACAGGTATTGGCACAAAATGGGTATGTAAATGGTATGTTTGGAAAGTGGCATCTGGGAGATAATTATCCGTTCCGGCCGATGGACAGGGGCTTTCACACATCAGTGCGTCATGGAGGTGGGGGTATTACCCAGGGCCCCGATTATTGGGGAAACGACTATTTCGACGATACATATTGGCACAATGGAGTTTTAAAAGCACATAAAGGTTATTGTACTGATGTGTTTTTTAATGAAGCACTCGATTTTATTGAAAACAATAAAGACAATCCATTTTTCTGTTATATCTCTACAAATGCACCTCACGGACCACTCAACTGTCCCGAGGAATATATTGACTTGTATAAGGACAAAGATATCCCTGAACGTTATCAGCGATTTTACGGAATGATAACCAATATTGATGATAATTTTAAAATATTGCAGGATAAGCTGCATGAGTGGGGATTAACCGAAAATACAATTGTTATTTTTACGACAGATAACGGCACTGCAGGGGGGCATAATATGTACGATGCAGGAATGACCGGCGGGAAAGGTTCTGTTACTGAAGGTGGACACAGGGTGCCTTTTTATATTCAATGGCCTGCCGGTGGTCTGGCCGGAGGGAAAGATATCGGCCAGCTTACTGCTCATTACGACGTGTTGCCTACTTTAGTCGATCTTATTGACTTAAAATATACTCCGGTTAAACCCCTCGATGGTAAAAGTTTGGGTCCTCTGTTAGACGAGAAATTAGTGAACTGGCCTAATCGTGTATTGTATATGGATACTCAGCGTGAGCAAAACCTGGTCAAATACAAAAAATATACGGTTATGGACAAGGACTGGAGACTGGTTGATGGAGACAAACTATACAATGTAACCAACGATTTAAAACAAGAGTACAATGTAATCGACCAATATCCCGGGGTAGCAGAGCGTCTGGCGCTGGGGTACGAGAAATGGTGGCAGTCTCTGGTAGATGAAGGTGTGAACGAAAAATATGCATATATAAAAGTAGGTACTCAATACGAGAATCCATCACGTTTAATGTCGCACGATATGATGACCGGGAAACCGGGAAGAAGTTGGCATCAGTTTGGGGCAATTGAAGCAGCACAGGCTACCGGGATATGGAAAGTACAATTTGTGGAGACAGGACAATACAAAATAAGCTTGCGCCGTTTTGCACGCGAATCAGGTTTGAAAATAAATGCCACTTTTCCGACAGCAGAAAAAGAACGTAGGATTGACCGTCAGGCGCCTGCGAGCGAGAAATCAGATTTTTCCAGCGCATATCTTTATGTGGGTAAACATCATTTAACCAGGAAAATTAAAGGTGATGAAGAAGAGATTACATTTAAGGTTGATATGGCTGAAGGTAAATACAATATTGAAGCACAATTAATTGATGAACTCGGGAGGGTGCATCCTGCATATTATTTATATATTGAAAAACTTCAATAACGGTTGACTTTTACTTTTTATTTTACTAATCAAGGGATAAGTTATGGAAAATAAACAGCAAAATATTATTTCAAAATTATTTGCACTCCTGCTTCTCGTAAGTTCCTGTAACAATTCATCTGATAATAAGAATGATTCGCTTAATCTGAATGCAATGCTACAGCCAGTACCCGAATATTCAGTATTGGAGCATGATGATTTTTGGGTTTGGGGAGCATCAATGATAAGAACCAAAGACGGAACCTGTCATCTTTTTTACAGCCGGTGGTCGAAAGAGTTTGAATTTAAAGATTGGATAACACAATCTGAAATTGCTTATGCAACAGCAGAACAGCCCGGTGGTCCATATGCTTTCAAAAGAACAATATTAAAAGGTGATAGTTTCGGGTTTAGAAACAGAGATGTCGGGCATAATCCACATATAAAAAAGTTTGGAGATAAATATTATCTCTATTTTATTTCGCTTAATGTTAAGGACCTTGGTTTAGGTGAAAGGAAAAATCATCTTGCCGGACAGCGAATAGGTGTGGCAGTTGCCGACTCACCGGAAGGTCCATGGAAGGCTTTGGATACACCAATAATCGACCTTCAGGAAGGGAAACCCGCTCACGGATATGTTACCAATCCTTCTGTTTGCGAGCGACCCGACGGAACCTGGCTGATGTTGTTTAAATCGAGAACAGAGAACTGGACTGAAGAAATCAAGTTTAAATCGATTCATTGTCTGGCAACAGCACCAACACCTACCGGTCCGTTTACTATTTCCAATGAACCAATATTAACAGAGTCGACTGCCGAAGACCCGTTTTTGTGGTATCAGAATGGCCGTTACTACGCCATAGTAGACGACGAATATGGCAATTATATTGGGGAACGTGGTTTGACGTTGTTTGAGTCGGTTGATGGTTTTGAGTGGGGGCCATCGGAAAATGCATTGGTCTCGAAAGTTCAGATAAACTGGGAAAACGATTCAGTTACCCCTTTGAGACATCTTGAAAGAGCTCAACTTTGGTTCGATAAAGACGGTAATCCTGCCATGCTTTTTTGTGCTGCACAGGTAAAAAATAAAAACGGCAAATTACACAGCTTTAATGTACATATTCCGCTGGAGAAGAAATAATTGTAGTTTAATTAGGTAAAAGGACGAAAAATGAATGTGAAATTTATAAAACTGATTCTGTTGATTGCCGCAGTAATAGGTAGTGTAAGTTGCAGTAACCGGCAAAATGAAAAAAACACTAAACCAAATATCATCATCTTTTTTACCGACGACCAGGGATATGGCGATTTGGGGTGTTACGGTGCAGAGGATTTTAATACACCTAATATCGATAAATTAGCTGAAGACGGAATACAGTTCACCGATTTTTATGTTGCTGCAACAGTTTGTACACCTTCGCGTGCAGCCCTGTTAACCGGCAAATACCCTAAACAGGTAGGTTTACATAAAGGAGTGTTATTTCCATATTCCGAAACCGGTTTATCACCCGAAGAAACAACTTTACCAGAATTATTAAAACCGTTGGGTTATAATACAGCATGTATCGGCAAGTGGCATTTGGGACATCAGCAGCAGTTTATGCCCAATAATCAGGGCTTTGACTATTATTATGGTGTTCCTTACTCAAACGATATGGATAGGCATTTGTATAAACATAACAATTTTCAATCGCCACCACTGCCCGTCTTCAAAAATACAGACCTTGTTGAGAAAGGTCCTAATCAGGACTATCTGACAAGAATGTGGACAGAGGCATCAGTTGATTATATCTGTAAAATTAAGGATAACCCGTTTTTCCTTTACATTGCACATAATATGCCACACACACCGTGGCATGCTTCAGAAGATTTCAGGGGTAGCAGTCAGCGTGGATTGTATGGAGATATTATCCAGGAACTTGACTGGAGTATGGGAGAGATTGTAAATGCACTAAAAGAAGAAGGTATTTTCGAAAATACAATTATCATTTTCACATCCGATAACGGGCCCGTTTCCCGCCTTAAAAACGGAGGTAGTCCTGGGCCACTCAGAGGCAGTAAAGCTACTACCTGGGAGGGGGGAATGAGGGTTCCCGGAATTATTTGCTGGCCGGCAAAAATTGAGAGTGGAAATATTTGCAAACAACCGCTAACAACAATGGACTTGCTGCCAACATTAACGGGCTTGGCTGGTGGCGATATTTCAGAGCTGTCTGGTATTTCAGGACGTGATATGCAAAACATATTATTTGAGCCGGAAAAAGAAACTGATGAAGTTTTTGAAATGCTCTATTACGGAACTAACGGAGAACCTGAAGCTATCAGGCAAGGTGACTGGAAATTGCATATTGCCAAGTCGAGAGGCTGGACTGGTGAAGGTGAATTTCCTGTTTCGTTGTATAATTTGAAGGATGATATTGGAGAAAAATACAATATAGCCAAGGAAAAT
>JBDLJS010000128.1:0-9345 GCA_039714235.1 Bacteroidota bacterium
CGTTTACTTTTTCTTTTCCCATTATTTATTTTTTATTACTGATTATTTATTCTTTAGCTACAAACTGCAAGCTACAAGTTTGCTAATAACTTCCAACTTATTCCTAATCTTCATTCACACAAATTTCGCCTTGCATTACTTTTCCAATTGTTTTCCAGGCTACAAATGTAATGGTAAATACTGCTATAATAACCAATAAAAAAGCCAGATATTTATACAGTTCAACTTTAGTAACCTGGAAAGCTATAGCCGATGCCAACGTAACTGCCATTAACGGGAATGTAAATGCCCACCACGAAATGAAGAACCTAAGTTTAATAAAACTTTTCCGTAGAAAAACCAATAAGACCACGAAGAAATAGGTAATAAACAACATGAATTTTGCAAAGCTATCCCAATCTCCTACAATACGCATATACGATAAAAATCCAACTGCAGGTGGTGCGATTAAAATAAAAAGTGTTGGCATAAACTTTTGTGGTAGCTGATGGTGGAAAATAACCCTGTTCAGAAAAATTGCAAACAGAATTATCCAAAAGAAAAAGCCGACAACAAAATAGAAATATGAAAAATCGGCAGGCATATATTCAATACCGGCAATAGGTACCAAAATATTTCCAACTACAGGTATAAACCATGCCGGATTCATAGATTTTATTTCAAAATTATCATGAATCCAGAATTTGATAGTATGGAACATTAACATGGTGTGTAAAATTGTACCTATCCACCACATGGTTTGCGATAATTGTGGCAGGTATCCCATAAATGCAATTGATAGCAAAATAAATGAGATAGAAATTGCAGAAAAGAAATTAATGCGTATAGGATGGTTAAAATCCTTTTTTACTTCATCGAAATGGAAAATTGCTTTACGTAAATAATTAAAGGTGAAAAATAAAAACAGTCCGAAAGTAAAAAACAGTATAATTTTGTATGGTAATTCAGGCAACCAATGCAAATGATAAAATTTGGCGAATACAATGGTTAATCCTGATAAACCCATGATTATCGCAAATATAGTGATTGGGAAATATTGTAATTTTTCTTTCATAACAAATTATGTCAGCAGTTGAAAATTTATCCTCTTAAATATTCAGATACACTTAAAGCTGCAATAGTTCCTTCGGCTACAGCTGTGGTTACCTGGCGGTACTTTTTGTTTATACAATCACCGGCTGCAAAAACACCATCGATATTGGTTTTCATGTCACGGTCTACCACAATTTCTTTTCGGTCATTTAATTCAATTACATCCTGAAGGTCTTCAGTGTTTGGCTGATAACCTACAAAAATGAAAGTACCATCGGTATTTAATTCGTTCATTTTTCCGGTTGGCAAATGCTCAATAGCTACTTTTTGAAGTTGACCGTTACCGTAAAAACCACGTAGCTCCGATTCCATTATGAATTCAATTTTTGGGTTCTTCTCAGCTTCTTCCACTGCATGTTTAAATGCCTGAAAATTGTTGAACTGGTGTACAACAGTTACTTTTGTGGCATAACTGGTTAATGCAACAGCCTCTTCCAATGCCGAGTTACCGCCGCCAACAACAACTACCTCTTTATCCGTAAAAAACTCGCCATCGCAGGTTGCACAGTACGAAATACCTTTACCCTTAAATTGTTTTTCACCTTCTATGTTTAACGGGCGTGGTGCACCGCCAGGGGTAAGAATCACTGCTTTGCCCTGAAATACCCTGCCATCTTCCAGTTCAACGGTTTTTACATCACCTTGAAGCGAGTATTTTGTAACTTTTACATTCGACTTTATTTTGCACCCAAAGCTTTTTGCCTGCATTTTCATATTATTTGCCAGCATATAACCTTTTGTTGCAGGTACGCCAGGATAATTGGCAATTTCTTCAGTCAAAACCATTTGGCCGCCAACCGCACCTTCGTTAAGAATTAGAGTAGACAATTTTGCTCTTGAACTGTAAATTCCGGCAGTTAAACCGGCAGCCCCGCCACCAATAATTATTGTATCGAAAACTTCGCTCATGATTGTGTATTTTTATTTATTCATATTTTGGGTGTCATTCCCGCGCTAGGGGGAATCTCAAAAGGTTTGCAGTGAGATTCCTGCTTCCGCAGGAATGACAATAGGTTTTTTAACTAAGCACCAAACTCTTCATCCAGAATATCAGTAATCTGTCGAGGGCTTAAAATACTGGTTGTTGCGCGTGCAACTTTTCCATTTTTGTAGAACATGGTGAATGGAAGTCCCATAAAACCTCGACACTCAGGTGCATTGCGTATTGGTGCAGCTTCAGGAGTATCAAACCCCATTGAATAAAATTTGATATTCGTACGTTCTTCTTCCAGCTCTTCCATCGTGTCGTAAACAGGTATACACATTGGGCCCATACGTCCGCAACATACCATTACATTCTCGTTCTCGTTAATAATTTTTTCTAATTCTGCTGCTGTTTCTATTTCGTGAACAGCTGTTTGTAACATTTTCATCTTTTTAACTTTATATATTGATTAATACTAAAAATGGGTTTATAACTTAAACTGCCGTTGGGGCATTGCTCAACGCAATTAAGGCATTTCGAGCAGCTGAATGCCTCGGCAGGATTTATTTTTTCTGTTTTATATAAACTGAATTTTTGTTTATCGATGGTTGGCATATAACATGCTTTATCGCAAAGCCCACAATCTTTACAGGTATCTTCATTCAAGGTAATTTTAAACAGCGATACTTTATTTAAGAATCCTGACACCCATGCAATCGGACATCCCAGTTTATGATACTGGTACATACCTTTTAACGAATCATCGGGGCTCATCTTCATCATAAATTCCATAATTATTCCGATGGGGCAAATCCAACGGCAAAATACTTTACCCCAGATAATTCCGACAAAAGCACCTACGCCAAAAATCCACCAAAGCGACACGTGGAAATAAGATATTGCAATGTAGGTTGCAATACCCAGAACCAGCTGAATAATAAATCTTTTTCGTGATATTAACTTTATGATTTTATTGTAATTCATAAATAATTAATCGATTAGTTCTGAAATAATTCTTTCGTCCGATATGAGTTTACCGTTCAGGTAATCTTCAATTAACAATTCGGGCTGTTTTCGTGCAATTCCTACAAACAGGTTTACTTTTTTTGATGCAAAAAGTGAGATAATTCTTTTATCTACCTTATATGCAATAACATCGGTTACACCCTGTTTTTCGAGCCATGACGGCAATTCGGTAACATCTGACACGGAAGGAATGTCGAGCATTCTCTTTTGAATGTCTTTCCCTTCAATTTCAAATATTTCGTAGTAATTACATCCGCCGAAATATTCGCTCAAATTATTGTTTGATATTGGTATTGCTACCCGCTTCATTTTTATTAAATTTTGTAATGGCAAAAATATATGACAGGCTTTTAACATACCATGAAACAGCGCTGCAACCTCACAGGAAGCGAACTGAACTATTTTAGTTTTTTTACTGTCAAATCATAGTTTAAATGTTAATGCCTGTTTTTATTGATATTTTGATAGATTTGTGCCGTAATTTTGAAATGGTCGATTGACTATATGAGTGAACTTATTGGAAATACCGACAATTGCAGGCTTGAAGACTATTTAAACCTGGATGAGCAAAAAACAAAAGTGAGCTATCTGAAGGGAGAAAATATATTTAAACAAGGAGCTTTTGCACCTTATGTTATTTATATAATGGAAGGACTGGTAAAAGTTTATCTGCAAACCGGTTTCGATAAACAGATAAATATTGGAATTGCCAAACCGGGCGATTTTCTGGCCTTTTCATCGATATTTGGCGAGCCGGTTCATACCTATTCCACACAGGCACTTACCAATGCCGAAATATGCATGATTGAAAAGGAGAGTTTAAAAGAGGTTCTTATTCAGAATCCAACATTAGCCATGGAAATTACCTCTAAAAATTACCGGAACGAAAAACACCTTTTGGAGATAATTAAAAATGTTTCTTATAAACAAATGCGTGGTAAACTGGCTTCTTCACTTCTTTATTTGTCGCAGGATGAATTTATTAAAGAAGAGGTATTTCAGTATTTAACCCGACAGGATATTGCCGATTTTGCATCAATATCAACCGAAAGTGCCATAAAGTTTTTAAAAGAGTTTGAAAAGGAAAAGATAATTAAACTAAAAGGCAAAGACATCGTAATTACTGACAGAGCTAAACTGGAGAACATAAGTAAAAACGGTTGATCATGCTACTCTCGGAAAAACGCAGGAAACAGCTCGAACAGGAATTTAAATTCTCGGCCAGCAGAAGCAGTGGCCCGGGTGGGCAAAATGTTAATAAAGTCAGTACAAAAATCGAATTGAGATTTCCGCTACTTTCTTCTCAGATCTTCACCGACGAAGAAAAACAAAGAATTCAGGCAAAACTTAAAAACCGCATTAATACAGAGGGTGAGATTATTTTAATTTCAGGCACTGAACGCACCCAGTGGCAAAACAGAAAAAAAGTAACTGACAAGTTTTTTATTCTTATAGAAAAAGCTGTGACACCGGTAAAAAAACGAATAAAAACCTCTCCTACTGCTTTGTCACGGCTTAAACGCCTTGAAAGTAAAAAACAACAATCGCAAAGGAAACAAATGCGCAGGCCGCCGGAAGCTTAAATAATTAATTCTTTTATCTTTGCACCTTCAATTTTCAGAGAGAGTAATTAGTATGACAGATGTATTGAAAAAAATACGGGATATTATTATTGGAATTATAGACTGGTTTTATTTCCCTTTCCTGCGGTTTATACCCATCGAAATTTTCAGGTATGCAGCAACAGGTGGAGCCAATATGTTGCTCGATATTGTCCTTTACTTTGTGTTCTACCGGTATATTCTCGACATGCAAATTGTTGAGCTCGGATTTATCGCCATCAGCCCTCACATTGCAGCATTTCTGATTGTTTTTCCAATAACATTTACCACAGGATTCCTGCTGGCAAAATATGTAACATTTACGGCTTCAGTACTACAAGGCCGCATACAACTTTTTAGGTATGTATTAACCGTGGCAGGTTCAATTCTTTTAAATTATGTTTTTCTGAAACTGTTTGTCGAGTATTTTGGATGGTATGCCACATTCTCTAAAATTGTAACAACCTTTTTAGTTATAGTATATAGTTACATGGCTCAACGGTATTTTACATTTAAAACAGGAAAAAAACTAATTCCTGAGCGGTACAACAATAACGTTTAAAATAAATTCAGATCTTTTGATGTTTTGCTGATTTAGCTATCTTTAGTAGCTAAATGGAACAGTTCCGAAATAAATATTATCCTACAGTTTTACAGGCCATGCATTTGGTTATCCTGTATATTTTTATTCAAACCATTGTTGATTTTCCACTGGCTTTAATCGATTATTTTAACGGAACATCCTACCTCTATCATCCTGTAAAGAAAATTCTGCTGGGAGTTGGTTCTGTTCTTTTTATTCTTATTTATGGAATCAGAAAATCAAAAGCTCCGGTACTTCAGATTTTCCCATTGAAATTATTCAATCCATTAATTATTATCCCCATTATTGCATTTATTTGGGGTGCACAAAATGTTTTGGAAGTAATAAATATCTGGGTGGAAAAAATACTCCCCGTCCCCCCCTGGTTTTGGGAACTCTTTAATAATATTTTTGAAAGCGATTATGGCTGGACAGGTGCATTTATTAAAGTAGCTGTAATTGCTCCAATTATTGAAGAACTAATTTTTCGTGGCTTAATTCTGCAGGGATTCAGAAAAAATTACAACGGTTTTGTAGCTGTTTTTATATCGGCACTGCTGTTCGCCCTGTTTCACTTAAATCCGTGGCAGTTTCCTGCAACCTTTATTTTAGGATTACTTTTGGGGTGGATAATGTTATGTACCAACAACATATTTCTGGCAATTATCGGGCATTCTGTAAACAATGCAATGGTGCTGCTTACGGTTACTTTCTGGCAGCCCATTCACGAACACCCGGTATATTTAATGGAACAAGATGACCTTCTTTATTTAAGTGGTTTGGTAATTTTACTTTCAATAGTATTGATATACTTTACAAGCATTGCCTGGTTTCGCAAAAATCGAAAATAATCTTCTGTTCACCGATTTTTTTGTTTGGTTAAGCAACAAAGAACTATTTTTACCGCTAATTATTTAAGAGTTTAAGTTATGGTTTTAGATTGGATACTTATTGCCCTTGGAATTATTTTTTTAATTAGCGGACTTTTGGGTTGTATACTACCTGTAATTCCCGGCCCACCATTGAGTTATATAGGTCTGCTCTTACTCCACTTTACTGAAAGATATCAGTTTTCATCAAAGTTTTTGATAATTTGGGGAGTAATTACTGCTGTGGTTTATGCCATCGATTACCTGATACCGGCCTGGGGAACAAAAAAGTTTGGTGGCAGTAAAAGAGGAGTCTGGGGTAGTATCATCGGCCTTCTTCTTGGATTGATTTTCTTCCCGCCATTAGGGATAATTATCGGGCCTTTTGTGGGTGCAGTGGTTGGAGAACTTAGTGCCGGAAAAGAATCGGGAGCGGCTCTAAAATCAGGTTTTGGTTCATTTATGGGATTTTTAATGGGTACAATGCTTAAGCTTATTACCTCGGGCATGATGACCTGGTACTTTTTTAAAGAACTGATTGCGGGATAAAATAATTTGTCATCATTTGAGTTAATTATTTGATGCAGTTTATTTAATTGGTAATTTTGTCACGTGACGAAGAAAAAAGCAGATAATACAACCTCTAAAAAGAAGCCCTCAATAAAGCGGAAAAGCAGTTCAAAAAAAACGACAAAGAAATTTTCTGTTTTAAGGGTTGCTGGTAAAGCAGCGATTGTACTTTTCCTGTTGGGATGCCTTTTTTTTATTATGGTTTTCCTGGGTATATTGGGGCCGGTTCCGTCAAAAAAACAACTTCACCAAATTAATAATCCGGTTGCATCCGAGGTATTTTCGGCCGATGGTAAAATATTAGGGCGTTACTATGTCGAGAACAGGAGCAATGTGAGTTTCGACGAAATTTCGGAGAATGTAATTAACGCATTGATTGCCACAGAAGATGCCCGGTTTTACGAACACCGGGGAGTTGACGAAATTGCACTGGCACGTGTTTTTGTAAAATCAATAATTTTACGAAACGACAATTCTGGCGGAGGAAGTACTATTAGCCAACAAATCGCAAAGAACCTCTTTCCACGTGTAGATTACGGCCCGTTTTCAATGCCGGTAAATAAGCTTCGCGAAGCAATAATAGCTTATCGTTTAGAGCGCATTTACAGCAAGCAGGAAATTCTGGCGCTCTATTTAAATACAGTACCGTTTGCCGAAAACATATTTGGAGTTGAAGTTGCAGCAGAGAGGTTCTTTTCGAAAAAACCTGCCGGATTAGATGTTCACGAGGCAGCGGTTTTGGTAGGCATGTTAAAAGCCAACAATTATTATAATCCACGTACCCACCCCGAAAGGGCCACAGGACGCCGTAATGTGGTAATCGACCAAATGGTAAAATACAATTACCTCGACCAACAACAGGCAGCCGTTTACAAAGAAAAGCCACTGGGAATAAAATACAGGGTGATCTCATATAACCAGGGACCTGCCCCCTATTTCCTTGAAAAACTAAAACCTGAATTACTAAACTGGTGTGCCGAAAATACAAACGAAGATGATGAACCCTACAATTTATACACCGATGGTCTGAAAATTAAAACAACTATTGATTATAATCTTCAGTACTACGCCCAGCAATCGGTTAAGGAATACATGAAAAACCTGCAAAAGGTTTTTGACAATCACTGGAAATATCGTGATATTTTTAAGGAAAATTCTGAAATACTGAAAAGTGCCATTCAAAATAAAAACACCAGCGGGACAGGCTATACTGAGGAGCTAAAGAAATACAATGCAAAAAAGCAGACAACCCTTTTTACATGGGATGGTCTGAAAGATGTTAATATTTCGCGTTTAGACTCTTTAAAACATTACCTCAAATTACTAAATGCCGGCTTTATTGCCATCGATCCACAGCAATCTACACTGAAAGCCTGGGTTGGAGGTATTGATTACCGCTTTTTTAAATACGACCACGTTACGGCTCCCCGGCAAACAGGTTCCACATTTAAACCATTTGTTTACCTGGCAGCGCTGGAATATGGAGTAGAACCTGACAAATACTTTCAGAACCAATTTAAGATTTATGAAGAGTATAACGACTGGGCACCCCGTAATTCACACAACGAATATGGCGGGTATTATACCATGAAAGGAGCTCTGGCAAAATCGTTAAATACAGTTTCGGTTGAAGTTCTACTGGAAGCAGGTATTGATGAAACCATTGAAATTGCTGAAGATCTGGGAATTTCCACAGAACTGCCCGAATACCCTTCGCTGGCTTTGGGAGTTGCTTCAATATCGTTAAAAGAAGTTGTTGAAGCCTATTCAGGAATTGTAAACGACGGAAAACCGGTTGAAGCGAATTACCTGTTGGAAATTGCCGATAGAAACGAAAATGTACTCGAAACATTTCAATATGAATTAGAAAACACTGAGGTTGTTTCTCCCGAAAATTGCAGGGCACTGATTAACATGATGCAAGCTGCGGTTGAAGAAGGTACCGGCCGTGGAATCAGAAATATATATAAAATACGAGGTGATTTTGCCGGAAAAACTGGTACTACACAAAATAACTCCGATGGTTGGTTTATTGGTATTACGCCAAATCTGGTTACCGGCTGTTGGGTAGGTGCCGACGATCCCCGTGTGCATTTCAGAACCACAACCCTGGGGCAAGGAGCATATATGGCTCTCCCCATTGTCGGAAAATTCTTTCACAAAACTTATAACGATCCAAAATTTACTCAGTTAAAATACAGTTCATTTAATTTACCTGATGCTGAATACCTAGCATTACTTAACCAACCATCGTACAAAGAAGTACTGGATATTGAAGAAAGAGTATTCGATTTGGCTTCAATATTTAAGAAAAAGAAAGATGACGCTGAGTTGCAAAAAAGTAAACGCAAAAAGCGAACAACTAAAAAGAAGGGGCAGCTTTGGACAAAAATTAAAGATATTTTCAAGAAGAAAGACAAGTAGAGTTATAGTTTTCAGTCACAGTTTTCAGCTAAAAAATAAGTAACGGAGTACCCAATTCTGACAAAAAAGTATAAATTTGCACACACAATTTTTTCGGGATGTAGCGCAGTCCGGTAGCGTACTTCGTTCGGGACGAAGGGGTCGCAGGTTCAAATCCTGTCATCCCGACAGATTCAAAATCTAAAAAACACCAAAAGCCTGTAAATCAAATGATTTGCGGGCTCTCTTTTTTTTACAAGGTCAAAAAACACCATT
>JBDLJS010000129.1:0-9300 GCA_039714235.1 Bacteroidota bacterium
CCCTGCTTGAGCATATCTTTATAAATCATTTTTGTAGGAAACCATCTTCCCTGAATTTGTTTGACATCGAAAAGTGTAGTGCGTTTCAGCAATTGCCCGCTTTTGGCATAAAGCTCTTCCTTTAACGGGACATAACGCGATGCATCAACCCAGAGTTTTCTTAAATGATAAGCTACATCTTCCACTTTGGCGGTCAGTTCCAGAACCACAGCTTTTCTACCGTCTATTTCCTCTTCAGCAATAATTATTGAAGTATATAAATCTGTTAATTTCCGGTCGTCCATCATATCTTCATACGAAAGGTCGGAACCCATTACCGATTGCCGCAGCATATGGCCTGAGATTTGAATAATACGGTCGGTGGAAGGCGAGTATATCCAGAGTTGTTTTTCAAGTTTTAACATTTTTGTGCCTTTTTCGCGTGCAGGAGAAAGATACTCGGTAAACGATTTTTTATCGCTAACGGCATACACCCTGGATGTGATGGCCCTGCTTTTTCGTTTTCCATGAATAATCATCTCAATATCCATAACCCGGTTTTCCGAAGACATATTCTCGTCAATCTTTTTAATTATCTCTTCGGCATTTTGGCCCATCGATTCCCAGCCAAACAAAATTATAATGATAAGAGCTATTAATTTTTTCATGTTTACACCTCCAGTTCTTTAAACAACTTTGCTGTTTTACGTTTGTATATAGCAAGTCCGGCCAGTGCATTACCTAACACTACGGCTGCCAGCCCGGGAATAAAACCAATGTAAAAATGCTCGGGCTTAACAACTGTCCTGAATACCTGAGGAAACATCATGGTAACATTGTCCATAATCGAACTGAAATCAAAACCATGTTTTTGAAAATAATAAGCAAAGCCAATGCCAATGGCAGTTCCTATTACTGATCCCAGCAGCCCGATTAAAACCGCTTCGTAAATAATTGTTTTAAAAATATGTTTCTTTTCTTCTCCCAGGGCCAGGCGGATACCATATTCAGTGTATCGCCGTAACCCTCCGAGCAAGCCTGTATTCCATAACACAATCGACATTGCTATAATAAAAAAAGCAACCATAATCTCGCTCATAGAATCGGCCAGTTGTAAATATTCTACAAGACCTGAGTCTTCTTCCAGTTTAAACATTTGTGGTGAAAACTCATCATCAACTTTGCTGTATTTTACGTTAAAAGCGTTTTTTACCAGGCTTGCTTTTTCTGTATCATATATTCCATCATTAAAATATCCCAACACCTCGCTGGCAGCATCTTCCATATCGAGCATTAGCTGTGCATCGGAAATATCGATAAGAATAGCTCCCCGGTCGAGTATGGCAGGGCCAAACCGGATGGTTCCACTAACCGTAAAGTTATAAAACACCATGCTGCCATCCATGGTGGAGCCAAAGAGCGTAATCTTATCGCCAATGTTTACATTAAACCGTTCTGCAAAATCATCGCTTATAATCGCTTCTCCCGGTTTTTCTGGAATTGTGCCTTTTACAATTGAGTTGGCAATATTCATTCTCTTCACCTCTTTCGAATCGGGAGAGAACAAATCCACCGCCCTGCCTGCAGCTGTTCCCTGGGCGCGGGTTTCGCCGTTTTCGTCCGGAACATCAATTAACCCACCAAAATATGTGCGCGAAACCCACTCCATTTCAGGATAATCGTTTTCAAGGTTTGAAATTAACTCGTTAACTCCCATTAAAGCCAAATCGTTGGGTACCTGGTCTTTGTTTTCGGCATACGCCCGGGTCATTATTTTAACATGCCCTGAAGAAAATTTGGCGTTTATATCAACAACATCGCCAAACACTCCTGTAAGGTAGGCACTTAAAAATATGGTAAGCATTACGCCAATCGAGACGACAATAACCGGTAGCAGGCTCCGGGTTTTGTCCCGTAATATTCCTTTTAATAAAAATCTAATCATTGTAATTTTCCTTTAAGTGCATCTGTCGGTTTCATTTTGGCAATTCTTCTTGCCGGCAAATAGCTGACTATTGTTGCCGAACCAACCACAAGAAAAATTGATATGATAATCAGTCTGATACTGTAATATGGATAAATGGTTTCGGCAATGGTTATTCCCATGTCTGGCGTACCAAACGAAATACCAATTTTATTCAGATACAGGAATAGTGGAATTCCGTAAGCAGCGCCAACAACTGCTGCCAGAATGCTATGGGCAGCGCCTTCAACGGTAAAGATTCCGACTACCTGCCGGCGTGTCATCCCCATGGCGATAAAAGTTCCTATCTCTTTCTGTCGCCTGAAAATAGAAAGTACCTGCGTATCGAAAATTGCCAGTAACGCCAAGATAAGCAAAACAATCTGTAAAATTGAAGCACCCCCTTTTTTGGAAGCTATCAGTTTATGGAAATCAGCCAGTAAAAAATCTTCGTCTTTAAAAACCCAGTTATCAAGTTCCCCTCCATCGTAATTTTTGCCGGTTACTATCAGGGTAGCTTCGTTGGGCATATTTGTCATTTCCCTGAGTACATCGATAGACAGGTAAATAGTACCATTATCAACTGGCGGAACATTACACCTGAATATTTCTTCAATTTGAATTTCAATAGCATCAAAAGTCCCGTTTATATCTCGCCACCTGACAAGCAGGTTATCACCAACATTCAGTTTCATTGACTCTGCCATGCGCTTCCCTATTATTGCCTTTGTCTCCTCGCCGTTAGTTTTTAAAGCTGAAACCGGAAGTTTTAATATCGATTGCCCCGGGTCTATCCCTTTCAGAACTACCCCCCTTACACGCCCCTGTGGATAGGCTGTTGCTTCTGTTATTAATATGGGGGAAAGGGTGCCTTCCTTGATATATTTTTGAATTCCACCCGATAAAGGCGCATGTGAATCCTGTATGGTAAAAGGATCCAATTGGTCATATTTTGGATGCCAGAATTGTCCTTCTCCAATCTTCCATTCTTTGGTGTCTTTTATCCCCTGCCTGTTCCAGCCATCGAGCATGCCTCCATAAAATATTATCAGGACAAAAGCAAAGGAAAGAATCGCCACATTAAGCCAGGTTCGAAGCCCTGCACCGATTAAGTTTCTAAATGCCAGTTTAAATGCCAACATAACTTCAAATTTTATGTTACGATTTTTTGTTGACAACCTCGTCTTTTACAACCTGGCCGTCTTTTAACGAAATAATCCTTTTCATATATTTCATCACTTTTTCGTCGTGTGTGGCAAATATGAAAGTCGTTTTTAACTCCTCGTTCAGTTTCTCCATTGTTTGAAGAATATGGTGCGAATTAGCCGAGTCGAGGTTTGCCGTTGGTTCATCGGCCAAAACAATTTCAGGCCTTTTTACCATTGAACGTGCAATGGCAACGCGCTGACACTCACCTCCTGAAAGCATATTTGGCTTCGATTTTATTTTATCGGTCAACCCAACCCACTCGAGTGCATCCATTACCGCTTTTCTTCTGGCAGAAGTTGACATGTTTTGTAAAAGCAGTGCAAACTCAACATTTTCGAAAACATTATACACAGGCAATAAATTAAAGGTTTGAAAAATAAACCCGATATGGCGGTTCCTTAGCTTTGCTGATTGCTTGTGTGTTAAATCTGAGATTGATTTACCGATTACTGTTGCACTTCCTTTGGTGGGCGTATCCAGCGAGCCAATAATGTTTAACAGGGTGGTTTTCCCCGAGCCGCTGGGACCAACCAATCCAGCAAATTCCCCTTTCCCGAATTTGAGGTTAATGTCACGCAAAGCTGTAAATTCCCCGTTCCCTACGGGGAAACTTTTTGTCAGGTTTTCAATATTTATTATATCCATATTTCGTTATTAGTGATTAAAAACAAACATTACCATTATTCCTTTTCCCCCGTATAAATTCTGCCCGTAACTTTGTGTAGGTATCTGAAATACTTCAGGATTCCAGTAAGCCATTAAGTGCAGTGAAATTTTGTCGAACTGTTTTTGCCAGTTTATAAAATTATACGAGTTATTATCATTCCAGTTGTAATAGATAATTGCACTCAGGTTATCAAACATTCCAACCGGATATGAGATGCTCAACAAAGAAAAAGAGATGCTGTTCTCAAATGAAAAAGCTTTTTCGTCGTACGATGCCAATAACTGCTCATAAATCAGATACAAACCATTACCAATTCCCACGGTGTAGTCAAATCCTAAATTTAATACCTCCTGATTTGTAAACATTCCCAGGTTAGCCTTGTTCGAAGTCCAGGAACCTTCAATCCACCAACCAACAACCATGTCAAAGCGGGCGTCAAATCCAATTCTGTTTTCAATTGTTTCTTCGAAAGCCGGAATTTCATCATTAATATCCAGAGTATTGGCTTTTCTGTTATGATAAGATAACGCAGCTTCTCCTTTTGGAACAGGAATTTGTAAACGCCCACCGAACTCAGGTTTATTTTTTGTGGTTGGGGCAAACTCCCATCCTTTTGGGTTTTTATTTCCGTACAATCCCCAAAGCCATAAGTTTGCATTATTTAAAAAGTAATAACGCGTCAATACACCCCAGACACCATCGGTTAAGCGTAACGGGTCGCGTGGGTCAATCTGGTCGAACCACATTAATGGCCGTAAAATTGATGCAGAGCCAAAATTAATTTTCTGTAGCCCCGCCCTTAGTTCCAATTGATTGGAAGAATATCGCACCCAGGCCCGGTAGTTTTTTATTTTTCCTGAAATGTCAGAATCAGAAAAAGGTTTTAACCTTGCATTCCCAAACAAGTTGGCAGAATATTCAAAATCGATTTGATTACTGTTTGATAATTCAACTGCATAGTTTAATTGAGGAATGTACCGGCCATTTAACCAAAGTGGCAAATCGTTGCTGCCATTATAATGCATCACCGAAGAGAGTTGGCCTTTCAACCTGAGAATATTTGTTTGATTTGTGATAGTATCCTGACCCTGCAATTGAATTGTAAAGATAAAAAGTAAGAGGCTGGGTATGAATTTAATTATTTTCATTTCCAGTTACTAAACCATAAAATAATTAATGCTGATAAAACAGGGCATTTCCGTTATTAGTTGATTTAGATTGCAAATTACAAAAATTTAAATACTATCGGTTATACTTCTCTGTCAACTCCTTTAAAGACTTCTTCTGCCGTACTTTTAACTGACTCCAATCGAAGCGCCAGTCCCAATTGCCCGAGGCTGTTCCGGGAACGTTCATTCTTGATTCTGCTCCCAGCTCCAGAATATCCTGCATTGGAATAATAACAATTCTTGCAACCGAAGAAACTACCATTTCCACAGCCATGGCAAGTGCTTCTTTATCAGTTCCTCCAAGATATCTTTCCACCATCATTTTTTCCTCATCTTCAACCAACATCAACCACCCAAGGGTAGTATTATTATCGTGTGTGCCTGTGTAAACCACAAAATTTTCGCTGTAATTGTGGGGTAAATCCCTGTTTGAAGCATTAGTAGTAAAAGCAAATTGTAAAACTTTCATTCCGGGCAGTTGAAAATCTTCACGTAGTTTATCCACTTCGGGGGTAATAATTCCAAGGTCTTCGGCAATAAAAAACAGTTCGTCAAGCTGCCCCTTTAATTTCGATAATAATTCATGTCCATAAGCCGGAACCCAATCACCGTTAATTGCCGATTCTTCAATTGCCGGAATCGACCAAAACGATTCGAGCCCCCTGAAATGGTCTATGCGCACATGGTTGAACATCCTCAGGTTAAAATGGAGCCTGGCTACCCACCAGTCGTAATCGCGTTCTTTCAGGCGTTGCCAGTTGAACACAGGATTTCCCCATCGCTGACCAGTCTCAGAAAAATAATCGGGCGGAACACCACCAACATGAACAGCCTGCAAGTTGTTGTCCAATTGAAAAATATCGGTATTGGCCCAAATATCGGAGCTGTCGGTAGAAACATAGAGCGGCACATCGCCAAAAATCTCAACTCCGTTCGAGTTTGCATATTCTTTTAATCTATGCCACTGCCTGAAAAAGAGGAACTGTAAAAATTTATGGAAGTCTATTTCTTCAACCAGGTCCTCACTCAATTTTTGTAACGCCCCGGGCTTCCTGAATTTGATTTTATCGTCCCAGTCGTTCCAGATAACTCCTCCAAAATGCTGCCTGGCCGACATAAACAAGGCATAGTCGTTTAACCACCAGGCATGTTCATCCAAAAAATGGTAATAATCATCTCTAAATCTATCAAAAACAGAATCCCGGAAATGGTTAAAAGCTTTTTTTAGAAGCGGGTACTTCCACTCTTCAACCTTATAAAATTCAACTCTCTTTTTAATAAATTTCGGAATTTTACCCAAATCTTTCTCCGAAAGTAAATTCTCTTCCGTTAATAATTCCAAATCAATTAAAAGCGGGCTTCCCGCAAAAGCCGAATAACACTGATAAGGTGAATTCCCGTGCCCGGCAGGCCCCAAAGGCAATATCTGCCAGAGTTTCTGTCCGGTTTCTTGTAAAAAATCAACAAATTGATATGCCTCTTTACCTAATGTACCTATTCCTTCATCTCCCGGTAAAGAAGTTATATGAAGTAAAATTCCGCTTTTTCTACTACTCATTATAAATTTATAATTTCTGTTTATGTTTAGTTTTGTAAAACTACCAATTACTTCCGGCAATTAATACGTTTCTGCCAGTATTATATTAATGAGACTGTTGCCCCATGTAGATATAATACTTGTATTAAAACCGGAACGTGGGGCAATGTTTTTTGTCCATTTCACACCCAGGGCTAAAATATTTTCGCCCTTACAGGGCTATAAGCTATATCATTGTCTTGCATCTATCATTATACAAATAAGAGAAAGTTAGTTAAATTTCTATTTGCCTACTGAATAATATATTCAATTAAAGGGTTATTTTTTCCCAGTCAGTTGTTTACTTGTTTCTCTGAATATTTTTAGATGCTCAGCTGTTTCCCTAACTATCCGCTGAACTGCCAGCCCATGATTCAAGTCGGCAATAACTGACGTTGCATCGTCGCTGGTAAAAAACTGGTAGTGCGCATGAACCATTGAACGCAGCCACCCGGGAGGCACATGCCCTGACGGGAAACTGGTAACTGGTTTGTAATTACTGCCTATTATTTGTTTAATCCACTGGTCAGTACCTTCAGTATAGTATTCAAAAAAATCAGGATTTTTCGATGAATACCGGAGAGCTCCCTTTTCGGCATAAATCTCAAGATGAACCAAATCGCCGCTGCCTGAACTAATACGGCTGGCCGACATATTTCCTACAGCACCTGTTTTGGGTTCAAACAATGAAAGCGAGCTGAATAAATCGGAACCGGCTGGAACACCTTCAAAATTACCTGCCTGTAACGCACCTGTTATTTGTAGGTCTTCGCCCATAAATGCCATTAGCAGACTAATTCCGTGTGATCCCAAATCAGCCATTGCCCCGCCATCGGGAGCTGGTGTGAGGCGCGTTACCCTTTTCTCCCGGTACGACTCGAGCAAATAGTCGCCGTGGTAATATTTTAAATCGAAATGAATCGGTTTTCCCAATTTTCCAGATTTCCATAATTTTAAAGCTTCCCTGACCGAGGAGGTTTGCAGATATTGGAATCCAACCTGAATTTTAATTTCAGGATTAGTTTTCCGAAGCAAGTCTTTCATTATTTGCTCCTCTTCAAACGATGCACAAACCGGTTTTTCAAGGTAAATATATTTTACATTGGGCATATTTAGTGCCAGCTGAAAGTGTTCGAAATGAACCTTGTTTGGCCCCAGAATAAAAACAGCTTCAATGTTATCGTTCACAGCAAACTCTTCAACCGACTGGGCAAAATTAAACCCAAACTTCCCGGCAAAATTTTCGCGGCTCTCTTTTCTTGCAGATGAAACGGATTCAAGAATAATCTCAGGAACCTCGTTATAGTAAAACTTTAACGATTGTATGGCATAGGCATGAGCCCTTGCAATACCACCTGCTCCAATAAATCCAACATGTATCTTTTGCATGAATTCTGTATCAAAAATTTCTTAAAAATAGTGTTTTTGAATTCAAATATGCCGAACATTTAAAAACTCTTTAAAATTGTTAGTTTTAGGAAAAATTTAATTCACAAGTAATGAAAAAAATAATTCTGCTTACTTCTGTTGTTGCTATTTTTTGGTCGTGCACACAAAAATCGGAAGATACAAAATGGAAGGGACAGGCACCCGTAAAAAAAGTCAGTACACTCACCCGCCCCATTCAGTACCAGCTAAAAAAAACATACGATTTGGGTAACGGAACTTTCCTGTCAAACGAGTTTGATGGCGCCCGTTTAAACGGTGTTGCGGTAACCGGAGACAACGAGGTTGCTGTATTGATTACTCCGGAAAACACACCGATTAACAGCAGCCCGTGGTATGCTTTTAAAATCTGGTCGGAAACAAAAAAGGATATGCAGCTAAAAATAACATACAACCAGGGAACTGCACATCGTTATAATCCCAAACTTAGCAACGATGGAAAAAACTGGTCTGTAGTGGATTCCACCAGGATTTTTGCTGACACGGCTTCGGTTTCTAAAGGCGAATCGCCAAAATTTATAACGATGAGTCTTTCGGTAAGCCCTGATACATTATGGGTGGCGGCACAGGAGCTTATTACTTCGAAAGACATTAATACATGGGCGGCAGGATTGGCGGAAAAACCATTTATTTCTATATCGGAAATAGGAAAAAGTGTTGAAGGCCGTCCAATTAACTCGCTACAAATCGGGAACCCGGAAAGCAAAGAAATAATTATGGTATTGTCGCGTCAACACCCGCCCGAAGTCTCAGGTTGGCTGGCAATGAAATATTTTGTTGAAACACTTTGTACAGAAAATGAACTGGCAGATAAATTTAGAAACGAATACAATATTCTTGTTATTCCAATGGTAAATCCTGATGGCGTTGACAACGGCCACTGGCGGCACGGAACAGGTGGCATTGACCTGAACCGCGACTGGGAAGATTTTAATCAACCGGAAACACAGGCAATTAAAAATTTAATGCAAAGCAAAGTAGACATGGGAGGTAAATTTTACTTTGCCATAGATTTTCATTCAACATTCCAGGATATTTACTACACCATTGCTCCTGAATTAAAAGGAAATATGCCGGGACTGGTTCCTAAAGTAATTAATGCAGTTGGTGAAGAATTGCCTGATTATGATCCTAACATAAAACCAAACAGCGTTGATGCAGCCCTGATTACATCTACCTCTTCTATCTTTAACATGTTTAAAGCTGAAGCGGTAACCTACGAAGTTGGAGATAACACTCCGCGTGAATTTATAAAACTGAAAGCTGAGTTAACAGCTCAAAAGTTGATGGA
>JBDLJS010000130.1:0-9150 GCA_039714235.1 Bacteroidota bacterium
CCCGGACGAAATAAAATTACCTTTGCTTTGGGTATTAGAAAAGATGTGTATAAAGGGTAGCTTGTTGAGGGGGTATTCTATCAAATCAATAGTCATCAGCCATCAGGATTTTCCTAATGACGAATGACCATTGACTAATGACTTAATCTTATTCAGGCAAATTCAACGACCACTTGGGCAGGAACCAGCCTTTTCTATTCTCCATTCGTCTTACATTTTTAATATAGTCCGTCCACAATTTATCTAAATCTTCAGAGTATTTGCTAAACAGGTCTTTCTCCAGCTCACGCAATGCCAGTTCGCTTTCGGCACGGACCATAAAAACCCAACAGGGAACATCGTGTCCAAACACCATTTCGTAAACATCCCACTCATAATTTTCATCCACACTATCGTAAAACTCAATGTACTTTTTAGTTGCCTCTTTTGCCTCTTTTTCATGCCCCTGTTTCATATAAAAAAAGGTCCACTCGCAATAGCCCTTATCAGGCGATTGGCCAAACTCGCCGCTGGGGTGGTACGAAAGATCTTTCCTCCAGTGAAGAACGGTTTGACGTCCGGTCGATAAATCGCGGAACTCCTTCGTCCCGTCAAATCCGTCTTCTTTCATTTTCATCTGAAGCTCCTGACCTTTTTTAAACAAGGCATCAATACCCCCAAAATTCTCAATCGGAACCACCCAGTAAAATGAGCTCTCATCGGTTCTGTAGGTATAAATCGGGATATCAAACTGATGTTTTTTCCAGAGGTCTATTGTTTTTTTCTGAACTTTTATAAAAGCTGGCATATCGGCCGGCTGAACAAATTCTTCAAAAACAATAAAATTTTCGGGTGGAGCCGGAGCCTCCTGGGCGCGGGTGCTGAGCGAAACAAATCCTGTAAAAAGGATGCATAAACCAATAAACAAAACAATTTTCTTCATGATGATTAATTTTTAGGTTAAATAAATTCCTTTACGAAAAATAAGAGCTCAGGGTTATACTGGTTGTGTGGAAATCTTCATTCGTACTATGTGGTGACGACTATAAGGAATTTATTTTCTTTCAGGTGCAACTTTAATTGCAGCAACCTACCTGAAATTAAGGGAGCTCCCCAGGGCACAGAGCCGTTATTCCTATCAAATCGATTGAGTCATTTTCATAATGATAATTCATATTCGGTCTCAGTTTTCTTAATCTTTTGAATATCAGCTCTGTTTGTGTTTAGTTTGTTAGTGGTATACCATTTGACATAAGTGTGTAAATTAAATTATATACCATGAAAAAAGGACGTTTGTTGGTGGTTGCTTTTATTGCAATTACAGCAGGATTCTTTTCCTGTCAGAAAAATGATTTAAACAATTCGGGGCCTTCTACCCTCGATGTAAAGATTAAGGCGGTGAATACAAAATTTTCGTTGCCTGTAAGCTCCGAAACCAAATCGGCTTTGGTCGAAACTGATTCCATTGTTTGGGATTCGGCCCATATGGTTGTTTCCCAGGTTAAATTCGAGGCTAAGTTAAAGAGCCTGGTTACACGCCGCGACTCCATCGAAATCAGTTACAAATGGAACGGCCCTCAACTTACCGATCTGCTGAACCCCGATGTTACCTTCGGAAACTTTATTCTGCAGCCCGGGTTTTACGACGAAATAGAAATTAAGGTGCGGGGCACGAAAAAAGATGCAGGCGATGATCCTGTTTTTTATCTCGAAGGAACTTACAAAAACAGCACCGATACCCTGCCCATTATGGTAGTTGTTACCCACGATGTGGAATTTAAAACCGAAAAAGACAGTGTTGAGATAACCGAAGAGAATGTGGAGATAATCAGTTATATTAAGCTGTACCTCGACGAGTTGATGGCCGGGATACCTCCGTATAAGCTCGACAATGCCCAACTTACCGACGGGGTTATTGTAATTTCGGAAGAGAGCAACCCGAAACTGTACTACATAATAATGAAAAACCTGGGGAAAAAACACCGTTGCTACCACAAGCATAAGCACTGGCGCGACAAGTGGGACGATAATTGGGATGATGACGACGACGATGATGACGACGATGATGACGACGACGATGACGATTAATCCAATAAACTGTTAGCAACGTTGAGACTGGGTTCGTTGCAGCCGTGTACCGTAAGTTCTGAAAAAGCGCCGGGTATGCGGCTGTTTTTTTAATACAATAACCCAAACAGCCATAAAGGAATTATATTCATTGCCCCGGTTTCGATATCATCTTTAACCACAAATGCATCCTGAATACCGGTTATTTGTTTTTTCGATTTATTCTTTCCCCCCACCTCAAAAATATATTTATTGTTTACAAGAAAATCGCCTTTTTCGGGTAACGATAACAGGTGATTAACACTAAGGTGCTGTAAAAAGAAAGTTTCCCGGATATTCCCGGTGTCAGGGGTGTTTTCCGATAGCAGGTAATTAAGATTGGTATTGTGAAGCCATATTTTTTCGGGTTTGCTTAGTGCGCTGATGCTCTTATTTTTTTTAACCAGGGTATGAATGAGCTCAGCCCTTTCCAGGAGTTGCAGAGCATAAATCAGCAGGTTTCTGTTAATGTTAATTTTTTTGGCCAGCTTACTTATGTTTGGAGTAAAAGGTACGTTGCTTGCCAGTATATACAACAATCGTTTAAATTTCGAAACATTGGCGTAATCAATTCCCTCTACACTTTGTATATCAATATCCATTATCAGGTTAATGGTATTTAAAATACGCTGGTAATATTCATTTTTATCTCCCTCGTAATAAGGATAAGCACCTGTTTGTATGTATTCGTTGTAATATTTAATTGGTCTTATTTTTTTTGC
The DNA here is from genome assembly GCA_039714235.1 of Bacteroidota bacterium. Classification (GTDB taxonomy): domain Bacteria; phylum Bacteroidota; class Bacteroidia; order Bacteroidales; family Prolixibacteraceae; genus Draconibacterium. Next base: position 2,808 of record JBDLJS010000130.1, read on the forward strand.
AATATCGGGTGCAATTGTGGTATGATTGGCAATTATTTCGTCTAGTGCCAATACGGGCAAATCTATTTCTTCTTTAAAAAGCAGGTATTCTCTTAGCGACAGTTCTTTTAAGTTATAGTTTAACGCCCGTCTGCTTAAATCAGATTCTCCTTTATAAACTTCCAATATCGACGATGAGGTAAATATTACTTTTAAATCGTCGAAGTCGTCGTAAATTAGCTTAAGCTCCCTCGACCAGTCGGGATATTTATGCACCTCGTCGAGCAATAAAAGTTCGCCTCCTGTTTGCCTGAATTTTTCAGCAAGGCTGTACAGGCTGTTTTCGCTAAAAAACAGATCGTCGAGCGCGACATATAACGCATTATCGGTTTGCTGTAGCTTCCCTATTTGAAGCAGCAGCGTTGTTTTGCCAACTCCTCTTGCCCCGGTTATTGAAACCAGCCTGTTTTTCAGGTTTATTTTATGGTATAAATACCTGAAAAATTTTGTGGGAGCACCATCAATTTTTCGTTTCGATTTTATAATTATACTTTCCATTTGCTATAATGTTTAGCAATATTTATTGAATTTTGCTTTTATTGCAAGCAAAAATACAATTATTTTGCTATTGTACAAAGCATTTTGTGTTTGTTCCCTTCCTTCAAACATCATTAATTGGCCATTAGCCATCCCGGAATCATGAAAAACTGTCCCCCTTTCTTGAGAGTGACGAGGAATGCCGGCCATAGCGCCGGGATGACAGAGGGGGTGATTTAACGAGCCACTGGTTATTTGTACGATGTCGGGGTGGTGATAATCTCCATTCAGCTAACAAAATAAAAATAAACTAACCTCTGTCTATGGCATCATACTCGCACACATCCTGACATTCGCCACACAGCTGGCAGTTTTCAGTATCAATTTTTGCTGTTTTTATGTCAGCTATAATCGCCTTTTCTTTATCACAAAGATCATAGCACTTTCCGCATTGGTCGCATTCTGATTGGTCTATATAAGGAGTAAACAGCTCTTCAGGCTCCTTTTTCACAATAGCATTGTAGTCGCAAACAGGAAAACAGTCACCACAGGCATCACATTTCGACCGTTCGATAAACGGATCATTATATTCCGGGTTTTCCGGTACAATCTTTTCAATGGCATTAAAATCGCACACCTGGAAACATTTACCACAATCGGTGCATTTCTCATCGTCTTTTTCAACTTTTGCCGGGTTTATGGCATCACGGGTACAAACTGCAACACATTTCCCACATGGTATACATTTCGAAGTATCAATTACAGCTTTTCCGCCGGATAGTGTAATTGCATTTTCAGGACATACCGGAAGACAATCTCCACAACCGTTGCACCGTCCGCGGACGGTATAATGTTCTTTTTCATAACTAATACAGTTACCTTCATCTTTACATACTTCAATACACTCGCCGCACCCTACACATTTCGATTCAATAAAATTATATTCAGCCGGAATAAGAAATATGGCATCCGACAGGCAAACATCTGTGCAATCACCACAATTGGTACATTTCTCCACAAGAATAGAGTAGTCGGTTGACGGAACATGAATCGCATTGGTTTCGCAACCGCCTTTACATTTCCCGCATAACGTGCAGTTTTCAGCATCGAGTACGAAACTGCTTTTTTGGGGTAGAATAATGGCATCGAAATTACAGATCTCTTTGCAGTCACCACAGCCCAAACATGTCTCCTGATCGACAACATAATTTGCCAATGGGTCAAATTCTGCCAAATTACAGGCAGCCATTCCCAGCAGCGAGCCTCCCATTCCCAATGCGGTAATCCGGTGTATAAAATTTCTTCTGGTTGTGTCCATTTTCTATTGTTTTAAAAGGCGAAATGTGCTTCCATCCGCAACAAAAAGTTATCATCGGTAATTAATTCAGAACGTACATAGCCGCCAATGGCATATAAATGAATATTCTTCCAGGGGCGTATGGAATAGATGGCATCCAGTTCGCGGGTTTTTGCATCTTTAAACTGGTGGATGTAGGAAAATTCTACCCCGCTTTTCATCTTTCCCGGAAACTGATGCATGGCACTTACCTCCAACAGTGGAAGGTGCATCATGTCGAGGCGCATAATCTCTCCTTTAAACAGGTTTGAAAAAGAAGGAAAATGTTTAATGTCCTCATCAAGTTCATACAATCCAAAGTATTCGGCCTGAATTGCAGAGAAGGCCCCGTTATTCCAGAATTTCTCTTTTTTAACCTCAACAGAATAAATCAATGCATTATTCTCATTCATCCATTGCGACAACAGTTCGGTTTGCAACTCAACTGATTCGTTTATCAATAATTCCATTCCTGCCCCGCCATAATATTTATAATCGGGATACAACGGGCCAAACTCCTCGTACACCCTTATTCCGGCATTGTTAAGCTGAATAAATTTTTTCTTCTCCTCTTCCGAAGAAAATTCCGAAAACTCGTTGTCAGATTCAAATGCTCCAAATTCGTCATCCATCTCAAACTCTTCAAACTCATCGCCGCTACCTGCTTTTGCAACAGCTTTCTTACCCGGACTCCAGCTCAATTCGGCCATTGCAAAATTTGTTTCAAACAATTTTTCGCCTGTAAAACTCACTTTATTGCCTCTTGCCAGGTTGTACAAATGGCGTGTTCCGCAAATGTCCTGCATCCGGGCAATATCGTCGTACACTGTTCCGCCGTTAATATGCAGAGCAAAAGAGTTGAATTCCTTTTTCAGGTTTACCCCCAACACCCTTTCATCTAAAAGCGCACTGCCGCCCGATTTCATAGTTTGAATTCCGGTTCTAACATCCAGCAAACCGGTATAAGAATAAAATAGCTCGCGAAAGCCAAAATGTTGTTTTTCGGGTTTACTAAAGTCGTCGAAACCAGTTCCTTCTCCGTTCAATCCGGGGCCATCGGCACTGTTGTACCAGTTTTTACGGGCTCCTTCAAAATATATCTGGTGTTTTAACGATTTTGAATTATAGTCGATACCCAGAAAAACCATTCCGTTAAAAATAAACCGGTCGCTCATTACCCCGGGGGCAGCAATTAATTCAGCAGCCCAGCTTACGGGTACATTTTCACTAATGGGTTTAAAATAAGCCCCTAATGTACTCCGGCATTCGGGTTGTGCCAACACTGTGCTACCAGTAGCAAACAGGATGGATAACAGAAGCAGGATTCTAACTCTCCTGGCGCTGACAGGCAATCTGGTCATGATGTGTTTTTTTATTGTTTCTGAAAAATCCAAGCGCATTTTTATTGCACGAACTTACACAATCACCACAGCCAATACACTCCTGGTTATCGAGTTTACTAAATTTCTCGTCGCGGGTAATGGCCCTTATTTTACATGTGGTATTACAGGTTTTACACCCGGTACATTTTCCATTGGTGCCAACAACACTGGCTCCCGGAATTTTGCTTACCCACCCCAGCATCAGCCCAATGGGGCAAACGGTTTTACAAAACGGACGGTAAATAAATACCGAGCTCACCAACAGCAAACCCAGCAGCACCCAACTAAGGGTATTGGTACCAATAAGGTTAAATGCCACTTTAAACGGGTCGTAATGTTTAAAAATATTGGTTTTGGTAATTAAAAGCTGAACGACCAATGCCACAAGAAAAAGTATTCGGATGCCCCGCATTATTTTCTGTGCCTTTTCGCCCTGCATAATTTTTATTTTTGCCGGCAGATAAATAAACTCCTGCAAAGCCCCCAAATGACAAATCCATCCGCAGTAAACCTTTCCAAACAAATAGGTTATGGGAATAAGTGCCAAAAACCAGATTAACGACTGCCAGGGAACATCGACTCCCATTACAATCAAAAATACATTATGAAAACTGGAAATTGGGCACGGACAGGCCCCGCGGTAAAACCCCAGCACAACAAGGGCGGCAACCAGGAAAAACCCCCTGAGGTTACGGGTGGTTTTGTAGCGAACAAAAATACCGGCAAGCATGGTAAACCCAAGAATGGCCAGTACCCAGTATAGATTTTTATTTCGGTTTGGGGCACAACAATTTTTATCTCCGTTACAGGTGGTTGCCGAATCTGATAATTCCGACTCTTCAAACGATTCAAATTCATCGAACTCTTCAAAAGAGTCTTCGGTTATTTGCGTGCTGTCTGCCGGGGCGCTGTCGAAAGGTAAAAAATCGTCTTGCGCAGTTAAAGAGGCTGTAAACGAAAAAAGGAACAGAAACAGCAACAATTTGGGAATATGTTTTGGGCAAATCTTCATAAAATTTGTCAATTTATAATTGGTACTCCGGTTTTAAATAATGTAATCAGGAAATGTCGTGGCCGATGTTGAACTTAATGCTTCCGGCTCCCCCGTCTTTATCGCACGTTCGTATTGCGCCAAAAACAAGCTTCTTTTTTGAATTATCGATTATTTCAATCTTAAACTTACGTTCGTAGGTATTGGGTTTGGTCTCTTTCCACTTTGTAGCACCCAAAACTTTTAATCCTTTATAGTCGAATTTTGTGGCTGCAATTCCTTCGGGGCACTGGCGGTGGGTATATATTACTTTTACGTTTACTATTATAACATCGCCTTTTTGATAGCTCTCTTTTTTGTTTTCCAGAATATCGAATTCAATTTCGCAGGCCATTGCAATTGCCGGCACCATAAAAAACAAAAACAGAGCGAGTGTTTTTACAAAAAATCCTTTCATTTATCGAATATTTTAATGTTAACCTATTTTAAGTTGTCGTAAATATGACACTTCTTCTTTTAAAAACTTGCGCTATTATTCTATTTTTTTTGAAACGGGCATGGTATGACAATCGAACTCAGGTTAGTGCCAATGACTCTCTTCCCCTGCCTACTGATTACCGATCACCGATCACTTTCTTCCCACTTCCCTTTGCCAACTGCGACTGCTCACTGCGACTTTCTTCCATCTTCCCTTTGCCAACTGCGACTGCCAACTGCGACTTTCTTCGGTCTTCCAACTTTCTTTCTTAACTTGTAACCCGAAACCTGTAATCTGCAACCCGTATGGATGTACACAACAAAAAAACGCGCTCGTATAACATGAGCCGCATTAAGGGCAAAAACACAAAACCCGAAATGCTGGTGCGGAAGTTTTTGTTTGCAAATGGATGTTACTTATAGTCCGTTGACACAATCAAACTAATTTCATTCATTTGGAGAATGAAAAAGCACAAAATAATTATTGAATATTTATACCGAGATGCTGATAATTACAAGCTATTTGAAGAAAGCTTAATAGAGAATCCACGTAACTTAACTCTTCTAGAATTTGAAGAGTGGTTTAGAAGTCAGTTGATAGATGGATTATATTTTGTTCCTCATGACTTTGGATTAGTTAAACCACAATTTCCAACATATAATCCAGAGCTCGTCCATGATTGGTGCGAGTTTGTTTGTTTAAGAGAAGAATAATCAATTGTTGTACATTAAATTATTAGATTTATAAAACATTTCGATTTAAACACAATGGCTAAATCTAAACCTTGGACAAGAGAAGAATTAATTCTTGCATTTAATCTATATCTGAAAATCCCTTTCGGAAAATTTCATCATGGGAACAAAGAAGTAATTGAGCTTGCAAATTTTATTAAGAGAACACCCAGCGCTGTAGCAATGAGATTAAGTAATTTTGCAAGTGTTGATCCTTACCATCAAAATCGAGGCATAAAAGGGTTAACTGGAGGTATCAATCAAGTTCAACCCATTTGGGATGAATTTCATGATAATAAAGAGGAATTGATATTTGAAAGTGAAAATATATTAGCAGAAATTGAAAATTCTTCAATTGAAAAGAAATTTGAAAAAATTTTAGAAGGGACTGAAGAATTGGAGGGAAAAACAAAATTGAGAGAGGTTAAAACAAGAGTAAATCAGAATGTTTTTAGGCAGATTGTGTTAGCAAATTTTAATAATGAATGCGCTGTTACAGGTTTCAAAAATCCTGACTTTCTAATTGCTAGCCATATTATTCCTTGGTCAGAAGATAAAAAGAATAGACTAAATCCACAGAATGGTATTCTTTTAAATAATTTACACGACAAGGCTTTTGAGACTGGATATTTAGCAATCGATAAAAATTTTCATATTTTGATTTGTTCCGAGTTTATGAAGTCAAATGATAAATTCATTCAAAATTATTTTGCTTCCTATAACAAAAAAGAGATGAAATTACCTATTAGATTTTTACCTAATACAAAATTCTTAGAAAAGCATTTTGACGAAAAGTTTCTTGGATAACGCCTTGCTCGCGCCAATTTATCGCATTGCGATTCTTCCATAGGAATTCCTTTAGAGCTTCCCTGGCTCGCGCCGATTTGTCCCGTAGGGATTCATTTGGAA
>JBDLJS010000131.1:0-8828 GCA_039714235.1 Bacteroidota bacterium
GCTTCATTTAACGAGGCTCTTTTTTTTGCTCTTGATTTTAATTTGGCAGGTAATACCAATTGTATTTAGTAGTGAGCTTTAAGCGAAATTATTAAATTACAATGGTTAATGCCGATATACATTTAACAGCCTTAAAATAGCGAAACGAATTTTAAGGCTCATCCCAAATGATAATAGGTATAAAACAAAGTCAGGTGATACTTGTTTAGATAAATAATAAATAAAATCATCTTATTGTAGATTATACTAATAGGATTTATATTTAAGGCCGTAACCAAAATACCTAATGTCATGAAGAAAATGATCATAACTGTTTTTTCGATAATTTTTACTGTAACAATATTATCTGCTCAAATTCCTACCAAATGGCGAGGAGAGAACAATAATGGGATTTACAACGAAACCGGTTTACTCAAAGAATGGCCGGCTAATGGACCGGAAATACTTTGGCACTTCGATGGATTGGGCGAAGGACACTCGTCGCCAGTATTTGCCAACGGAGTAATCTATGTTTCAACTATGATTGACTCCACCGGCTACATTTTTGTATTAACCCAGGATGGTAAACTGAAATGGAAAGCACCATACGGAAAAGAGTTTTACGAAAGCTACCCGGGAGCACGTACATCACCGGTTGTGGTTGGAGATTTGCTGTACATATATAGTGGCCATGGTGTTTTAACCTGCATGGATGCCAACACCGGCGATATAAAATGGCAAAAAGATGGGTTTAATGATTTCGATGGTCAAAATATTCGCTGGGGAGTAACCGAAACTGTTGTTGTTGACGGCAACATGGTTTATTCTACTCCGGGAGGTAAGAAAAATAATGTGGTGGCCTTAAACCGTTTTACCGGAGATTTAGTTTGGTCTTCTCCGGCTAAAGGCGAACATTCGGCGTACTGTACCCCTCTGTTAATAGACCTGCCTGCACGTAAACTTCTGGTTACCATGACCGCAGACCACATTATCGGATTAGACGCAAAATCCGGAGAAATGTTATGGTCGTACCCGCAAACTAATCGTTGGCAGATACATGCAAATACGCCGATATTTTACAAAGGCGATTTGTTCTGTTTCAGCGGATACGGACAGGGAGGAGTTAAGCTCGATCTGAGTGACGACGGCAGCAGTGTAAAAAAGGACTGGTTTAAAACCGAACTGGACAGCCGTATGGGAGGTATGGTCGCTGTTGACGGGTATTTGTATGGTTCAGGCGATACGTACCGCGAGTGGCGTTGTGTGGAGTGGAATACAGGCGTAGAGAAATATGCTTCAAAAGAAATAGGCAAGGGTGTTACTATTTATGCCGATGGAATGTTATATTGCTACAGCGATCGTGGTGAACTTGCCCTGGTTGAGGCTACTCCGGAAGAATTTAAGTTAGTAAGTGAAACTAAAGTTGAATTGGGAACCGCACAACACTGGGCGCATCCGGTAATCAACAACGGCCGCCTTTTTGTACGGCATGGCGACGTTTTAATTGCTTATAAAATCAAATAATTATTTAAAATGAAACATCTGTTATTAGGATTGATATTAGTTTTTTTTGTTCTGCATTCTTATTCACAAATTACACAATGGCGTGGCCCCAACCGCGATGGTCATTTCCCCGATACTGCTTTGTTGAAAAGCTGGCCTGAAAACGGGCCGGAACTGATTATCGAAGTTGGGAAAATAGGTAAAGGATGGTCTTCTCCAATCCTGGCTGACAATACAATTTATACCACCGGAATGATTGATACACTCGATTATCTGACTGCCATAAATATGGATGGAACTTTTAAATGGCAAAAACCTTACGGACGTTCGTGGTATAAATCGTTTCCCGATACACGCAGCACTCCTGTTATAGAGGACAATCGAATTTATGTGCAAAGTGGAATGGGGCAGATAAGTTGTATAGATAAAGAAACCGGCGATAAAATCTGGTCCGTTGATGTGGATAAAGAATTTGAAACAGAATACCACCGCTGGGGAAATTCTGAAACTCCGTTGGTTGTTGACAATATGGTAATTGTGTCGCCTGGCGGTGAATTAACCAGTATTGTGGCACTTAATAAAATGACCGGAGAGAACATTTGGCAAACAGAATCTTTTGGAGGGCCAAGGGCTTATGCTTCTGCAACAATTTACGAGTGGAATGGCCATCGTTTTATCCTGGCAATAATTGGAACACATATAATCGCACTCGTTCCTGAAACAGGCAAAACAGTTTGGAGTTACAGATACCATAATCCAGATAAATGGCCACAAAATGGTCTGATTTGGACAAATACTCCAACTTTTAAGGATAACAATATTTTCCTGACCATGGGGTATGATTACAAAGCGGTTATGCTGGAAATGGATTCATTGGGAACAGGAGTTTCAGAGAAATTTGTAGACCAAACCTTTGATAACCATCATCATGGAGTAATATTAAACGACGGCCATTTATACGGGTCCAATTGGCAAAATAATAGAAACGGTCGCTGGATATGTATGAAATGGGATTCTGGAGAAATTATTTATGTTGAAGATTGGGATTCTAAAGGCTCAATGATAATGGCAGACGGACTTTTATATTGCTATAACGAAAAAGGTAACGTTGGAATTGTAAAACCAGAACCAGAAGGTTTTGAGGTAATCAGCCAATTCAAAATTAGAAAAGGTGCCGGCCCTCATTGGGCACACCCGTTTATTAGCGACGGTAAATTGCTCATTCGGCATGGCGACGTACTGATGGTTTATGATATTGCTAAAAAATAATCATTTTTGGTTATTGATCATTAAACCTATTGACTGAATTCAGGTCTTAAAATATGTTAGATTATTAATGATGAAACCAACTAAAACGATATTATTCATATTGATTTCCATTGTCGTTTCGGCGCAAAATATTGTTGAATTTCGGGGAGTGAACCGAACAGGACACTATAACGAAACCGGTTTGTTAAAACAATGGCCAGAAACGGGGCCTGAATTATTTCTTAAAATTGAAGGCGTCGGTAAAGGTTATTCACAACCGGTTTTGGTAGACGAAACCATTTTTATTTCAGGAATAAAAGAGGATACCATGGATATCCTGTCAGCTTACAATCTGCAGGGTGAGTTGCTGTGGGATGTTCCTTACGGCCGCTCCTGGACACGTTCTTACATCGATAGCCGAAGTACACCAACCTGGGAAAATGACAGGTTGTATATTTCCAGCGGAACCGGCCAACTGAATTGTGTGGATGCAAAAACCGGGAAAATTATCTGGAAGGTGAATGCAATTGAAAATTTTGAAGGTGAAATATTCAAACATGGCGATGCAGAGGCACTGCTGATTGTAAACGACTTAATTGTTTTTACAACCGGAGGTGAACAAAATACAATGGTCGCCCTGAATAAAACCGATGGTTCGCTGGTCTGGAAAACAAAAAGCCTGGGAGGTGCTAAATCGTATGCTTCGCCAACTTTGATAAAACACAACAATAAAGAAATAATTTTAGCTCAAACTACTGATAATCTGCTGGGGATTAATGCAAAGAATGGTGAAGTTTTGTGGAGCTATAATCTCATTCAATATCATTTGCACCGGCAAGGGGTAGGTGGAAATACAAATCCTCCGCTTTACCATAATGGTGAAATATTTGTTACCAGCGGTTACGATCATCCTGGCCTGATGTTTATTCTGTCAGAGGATGGAAATTCTGTTAAATTGAAATGGAGAAATGATACCCTCGACACCCATCATGGTGGAGTGGTTTTAGTTGATGGTAATTTATATGGCTCTAACTGGCAGAACAATTCGAACGGGAAATGGGCCAGTGTAAACTGGGAAACAGGAAAAACCAACTGGGAATGCAAATGGGAAAATAAAGGCTCAACGGTTTATGCCGACGGGATGCTCTATTTATACGAAGAAAAAAGAGGAAATGTAGCTTTGGCAGAACCTTCAACCGATAGTTTAAAAATTATAAGTACTTTTAAAATTGAAGATGGTGCAGGTCCGCATTGGGCACACCCGTCGGTTTATGACGGGAAATTGCTCATTCGGCATGGCGATGTACTGATGGTATATAATATTAAAGATTAGCTGTTATTTCGAACATTCCCGATTGTTATCGGGACCGAAATCTGGTCACAGAAGGAGGAGATTTTTCGGTAATGCTTTCCTCGAAATGACAAGGGAATTAAAACAATGACAAAACAAACCATAAATATTATCCTCGTTTTAACTGGTATTGTCGGTTTTGCCTCACTTTTTTGGTGGCTTAGCGCTAATCCAACCAAAGATTTTACTATAAATATTGAAGGTGCTGATAATCGCGGTGAAGGAACAGGTTTTGTCCAGATTGTAAATATTGGTGAGCATTTCGAAGAGTTTTCTTCCGATTTTACAGTGCTGGATGAAACATGGACCCGTTTCCGTGGCAACGATTTCGATAATATTTCCAAATCTCCGGTAAAATTGATTGAAAAGTTTGGGGAAGACGGTCCAAAAATTTTATGGTCGGTTGAACTTGGTGAAGGGCACTCGGGGGCAGCAATTTATAAAGGATTGGCATATGTTCTTGATTACAATGAAGAAGAGCGTGCCGATAAACTGCGCTGTTTTTCGTTACAGGATGGAAAGGAACAGTGGAGCCGCGGTTACGATGTTGCCATAAAACGGAATCACGGAATGTCGAGAACCATTCCTGCTGTTACCGACGATTATATTGTTACTATTGGCCCCAAGTGCCATGTTATGTGCGTTGACCGTGAAACCGGTAATTTCCGCTGGGGGCTTGATATCATTAAAGAGTATCAGAACGAAATTCCTTTCTGGTACACAGGTCAGTGTCCGTTGGTTGATGAGGATAAAGCCATTCTGGCAACCGGGGGAAGTGCCCTAATGGTTGCTGTAGATTGCGAAACCGGTGAGAAGCTTTGGGAAACACCAAATCCAAACGGTTGGAAAATGTCGCATTCATCAATAATGCCATTTACTTTTAGCGGACGAAAAATGTATGTTTACAGCGCAATAGGTGGGCTGGCTGGCATTGCTGCCGACGGGCCCGATGCAGGAAAAATTCTTTGGGAAACACGGGCTTGGAGTCACTCGGTTGTGGCCCCGTCACCGGTTTGTATGCCCGATGGGAAAATATTTGTAACTGCCGGTTACGGAGCCGGAGGAATGATGTTGCAGCTCACCAAAAATAACGGAAGTTTTACAGTAGAACCACTGTACGAGTACAAACCCAAAGACGGACTGGCAAGCGAGCAGCAAACTCCGGTTTATTGGAATGGGCACCTGTTTGGAATTATGCCTAAAGACGGTGGAATGCACCGGAATCAATTGGTTTGTGTCAATCCTGACGATTCGAGAAAAATAGTTTGGTCAAGTAGCAAGGACGTTCGCTTCGGGATGGGGCCATATTTTATTGCCGACAATAAAATGTTTATTCTGAATGACGACGGGACATTGACAATTGCACGCCCCAGTACCAACAAGTATATCCAATTGGAGCAGGTAAAAGTAATCGAAAATGGCCACGATGCCTGGGCGCCGTTTGCGTTGGCAAATGGTTATTTATTGATGCGCGATTCTAAAAAAATGGTTTGTATAGATTTGAATGTATAAAAAATGAAAAATAAAGGAATAATAATATTTTTAATCATTTTGGCAGTAATAATTATTGCAGTAATTGCTACCGATTTTATATCGAAACGCCCCGATAACATGGAGCCCAACCAGTTTGAATATACGGTGGATGAATTCAAAAATGTACCTGAGGAGCTCATTCATTATAAAGAAACCAAAAATTTTAAAATTGGATTCGATGAACCCAAAGGCTTAACTGTATCAGGGGATAAAATTTACCTGGTTGGCGACCAAAAACTGAAGGTAATCGATACATCAGGAAAATTGTTAAACGAGATTTCGTTGATAAATAAACCAAATACGGTAGAGGTTTCTGACGATAAAGTTTTTGTGGCTTTTGAGAAGCAGATTCACGTCTTCAATTCAGAATTTGAAGTGCAGGACGACTGGCCGCTTATGAATGAAAAAACGTTTATTACGGCTGTAGCTGTTTTCAATGGAAATGTTTTTGTTGCCGATGCCGGAACCAGAAAAATTCTGCGGTTTTCAGAAGATGGTAAGAAGCTGGGTGAATTTGATGGAAAGAATGGTGATGAAGAGGCTTACGGCTTTATTGTTCCCAGCCCTTATTTTGATATTGACATAAACGAAGACGGAGATTTATGGATAGTGAATCCGGGATTGCATTCATTCGAAAATTTTACATACGATGGTAACTTCCGGTCGAACTGGCAAAATACAAATATGAAAATTGAAGGTTTTAGTGGGTGTTGTAATCCGGCGCACTATACTTTTCTCCCTGATGGAAGTTTTGTAACAGCAGAAAAGGGACTGGTGAGAATAAAAGTATATAAACCATCAGGTGAGTTTTCGGGAGTGGTTGCTGCACCCAATAAATTTGACGATAAACCGGAAGGCCATGCACCCGATGTGGCAACTGACAATCAGGGCAATATTTACGCTCTGGATTTTGACAGGAAAATATTACGGGTATTTGAATCAAAATAAATTTTTTCTGTGCCATCTCCGTGCCCTCTGTGGTTTAATTATTTTACCACAGAGCTAACAGAGAAGTTCACAGAGAATTACAGAGGAGTTAATGAAAAGAAAAGATTTTATAAAAACAACAGGCAGGCTTTTAATACTTGGGGGAATAACAGTTTCAGCAGGTTACCTTTTGGTAAATAAAAAGGTTTCCGCCACTTGTTCGGTTTCCCCAACCTGTGAGAATTGCGGTAAATTCCCGAAATGTGAATTACCACAGGCAATGGAGGTAAGAAATGACAAAAAATAAAGCACAAAGCAGACGTAAATTTATACAAAATGGTTTTCGTATATCGTTGCTGGCTTCGTTGGGGACGGTTAGTGCCGCTGCCTTAAAAAAGGTAACATCCGACGAGTATGTCTGGCAAATCGATCCGTTTGAGTGTACTCAGTGCGGCCGTTGTGCCACCGAGTGTGTGATGTCTCCATCGGCTGTAAAATGCGTACATGCCTTCGACCTGTGTGGTTATTGCGACCTGTGCGGAGGCTATTTTAAACCCGATGCAAACGAACTGACAACTGCTGCTGAAAATCAGCTTTGTCCGACAGCTGCCATCGAACGCAGATTTATCGAAGAGCCTTATTTCGAATATCATATTAATGAAGATTTATGCATCGGATGTGCTAAATGTGTGGCAGGATGTACATCGTTTGGAAATGGTTCAATGCATTTGCAAATTATGCACGATATCTGCCTCAATTGCAACGAATGTTCCATAGCTCGTGTTTGTCCCTCTAACGCGATAAAAAGAGTAAAAGCCAGCGAAGCCTACAACATAAAAGGCGATTTTACCAATAATAAGGATGCCTGATAATTTAATAAACTAATGAACCGGAAATTAAATATCTATTCTAAAAAGAAAAATGTAGGGCTTCAAGTCATAAGCTTCAAGTTGGAGCGTTGCGGAAATCCCGATATAACATCGGGGCTACAAGCATGTAGATTTTTTAAATCCCTCTCCTTTGGGGAGGTTAGGAGGGGCTTCTTGCTTTTTTTATTTTTCATTATCTCTATCTCATCTTCAGCCCAGGAACAACGCTTCCCTAAACCCGAATTCGAATCGGGCTACGAACAACCATCAACAGTAACACCCGAACCACGTGCATATGCACTTGAATATTTCGATGTTTTGGTATTACTACTGGTTCTTTCGGCTGCAACATGGTTTGCATTAAAAAGCCGCTCGCGACAGGGGATTTTATGGCTGTCAGTATTTACACTTATTTATTTTGGTTTTTACCGAAACGGGTGCATTTGCAGCATTGGTGCCATTCAAAATGTTACACTAACATTTTTCGATTCCGGTTATGCCATTTCATTAACAGCATTGTTGTTTTTTCTTTTACCGTTGCTATTTACCCTATTTTTTGGACGAACATTTTGTGCCGGTGCCTGCCCGTTGGGAGCCATTCAGGATTTAGTAGTAATAAAACCGCTTAGTTTACCCAAATGGCTGAATAAAACTTTAGGATTAATTCCATATATCTATCTGGCACTTGCTGTTCTTTTTGCCGCTACCGGAACCGATTTTATTATCTGCCGCTACGATCCGTTTATTGGAATATTCCGTATGGATGCCAAGTTTCATATGATTATTTTAGGAATTGCCTTTTTATTGATGGGAATGTTTGTTGCCCGCCCGTATTGCAGGTTTTTGTGCCCTTACGGAGTATTGCTCAATTGGATGTCGCGTTTTTCAAAATGGCATTTAACCATTACTCCATCAGAATGTATTCAGTGTAAATTGTGCGCCAATTCATGTCCATTCGATGCCATCGATTACCCTACCGACGAAAAAGAAATTGTAAAGTCAGGACTTGGCCCCAGGCGATTTCTCACCTATGCTATCATAATTCCACTATGGATAGCAATCGGCGTATTTGTCGGCGCCAAATCGCATACTTTCCTGTCAAAAGCCAACCCCGATGTTTATTTAGCTGAATTGCTGATTTCACATCCCGAATTAAAAAACGATCCGGATAATCTCGATATTCAAACATTCCTTGCTTCAGGAAAATCAATGGAACAGTTGGTTGCCGAGGCTGAAACCATAAGAGAAAAATTTTATACAGGAAGTATGATTGCCGGAGGATTTATTGGTCTGGTAATCGGTATGACTTTATTAAATACAGTAGTTTTCAGAAAACGCCAGGATTACGAACCGCACAAAGGTAATTGTTACAGTTGTGCCCGTTGTGTTGATTATTGTCCGGTAGAAAAATGATAAAA
>JBDLJS010000132.1:0-8725 GCA_039714235.1 Bacteroidota bacterium
CAACCGGCAATCATAGCCGAAAGATTTTTACCTGAGTCCGGACGGAAAAGGCAAAGCACTTTTTTGCCGGCTTCAACAGCCCGGCCAATTTCGTAACCCACTCCCATCGATACGGTTGTTACTTCAGCAACCAACACATCCGATTCTTCGAGCCACTCCAAATCACGATCGTGGATGTATTTGTCAGTTGGGCCATCGTCGCCCAAATCCGTTAAACCGGGATCGCCAATATGTTCGGTCAATACCTCTCCAAAAGATTTCAGGTATTCAATAATTTGAAGGTAAAGGGCTGCATCAGCACGCCCTCCGCGTATGGAACCTGCAAAATAGATTTTCATAATCAAAGTTTAGAGTTCAAAGTTCTTCCGAAGGAATGCCTATGGCAAGAGTTTAGAGTCGATTTCCCCGTAACTTTAAACTTGTATTGTCTACTACGGCTCGTTTTTTGAAATTACCCTTCCAGGCTCAAAATACGACGCATAAGCCATTTCAGAATTCAACTCATCTTTGGCTTTTTTAATTCCCTTATCATCGGTAATGGCTGCGCGTATGGCTCCTCTCTGGTAATAATATCGCGATACAATTTCATCTTCAAGTAACTCGCTTATCTCTTCGCGGAACTCTTTCAGATCTTTATCGAGATTAGGTTCCAGCTTCGCTTTCAGTGCTTCAAATTCTTCTTCTGCCAGACCGAAATATTTTTCACGTTTAGCCATTTTTACCAAATCATCGTATGCATCCTGCGATTTTGAATCGTATTTAAAATCACTTTCACCAACAAACGATTTAAACCGGGTGTAAATATCGTCGGTAATTACAAAATCTTCCGGTTGGGCAATCGACTCATTTTCATTTGAATACTTTGTAGCATAATCGAAAATCAGGAATCTTGTTGCCAACTCAATACTTAAACTGCTTAACCTGTCGGCTTCAATTTTAATATCCGGAACCACTCCGCCGCCATCATACACTTTTCGTCCTTTTTTAGTTGTAAATTCTGTCATTAATGAGTCGGGAATGTGCCCCACGCTGCCGTCTTCGTTACGGTGAGAATAATCAAGCGCCTGGATACACCTTCCGCTCGGAATATAATATTTTGCAGTGGTAACTTTCAGTTTTGTGTTGTAGCTCAGATCGCGGGTGGTTTGCACAAGCCCTTTACCGAATGTGCGTGTACCCACCACAATACCACGGTCGAGATCCTGCATGGCGCCGGCCACAATCTCCGATGCCGAAGCTGAACCACGGTTTACAAGTACGGCAATTTTAATGGTGGTATCCATTGGTGCGGCAGTGGCTTTATACACTTTGTCCCACTGTTTTACTTTTCCACGTGTACTTACAATCTCCTCACCTTTGGGCACAAAAAAGTTTACAATTTTAACAGCTTCCAGAAGCAGTCCTCCAGGATTTCCACGAAGATCTAGCACCAGCGATTCAGGATTATTATTTTTTAACTCGAGAAAAGCCTTTTGCACATCTTTGCTGCAGTTAGCAGTAAAATTCGATAAACGGATGTAAGCTGTTTTGTCATCGAGCATTCCGTAATACGGCACGGCATCAATAGATATTTTCTCGCGAATTACATCTACGGTGTAAGGCTTTTTAGCTTCCGGGCGCTGCAACTTAATTTTTACAGGTTTGTTGGCTGGCCCTTTTAACAGGCTGCTTACATCTTCAGTACTCATGTCCTTCGTGTCTTTTCCCGACACTTCAAGAATAATATCGCCTGCCTTAATTCCATACTTCTGTGCCGGAAATCCTTCGTAAGGTTCGGCAATTATAATTTGGTTATTTTGCTTACTGATTAATGCCCCAATGCCGGCATATTCCCCTGTAGTCATAAACCTGAAGTCTTCAATCTGATCTTCAGAAATATAATTAGTGTATGGGTCGAGAGATTGAAGCATCTCGTCGATACTGGTTTTTACCAGTTTGTTGGGATTTACCTCATCTACATAAAACATATTTAACTCCCTGAAAAGGGTATGGTAAATATCGAGGTTCTTTGCAACTTCAAAATTTTTCTCGTCGCGGGTAAAACTAAAAAAAGTTATTCCAACCACTGCGACTATTATTATTCCTATCCACGCTCTTCTCTTCATAATCTTCACTTTTTCTGAATTAGTAACTCTCCAATTCAATTTTTGAACTGACAAAAATAGAAAAAGTTACCTGATATAAGTAATTGTTGTTCAGATTGCGTTACGTTAATTTTTATTAAAAACCGGCATTTTATGTAAACCTGTTAAACTCTTTAGTATGAATCTGGTCAAACCAGCAGTTATGAAACATTAAAATTTTAAACAAATGAAAACAAGAATCTTAAGTATTTTTATTGTTGCCATTCTTATTTCAACTACATCGATGGCACAAAACCCGGAGTGGAGAAAGCCAAATCCGGAACAAAAAGAAATGATGCTGAAACGTCACAAACAGCTTAAAGAGAAGCATCAGAATTTCTTTACAGAAGAACAAAAAGAGGCGATGAAGCAGTTACGACTGGAAACAGCCAAACAGGTAAAACCGTTAAAAAACGAACTGCGGGAACTAAAGGCAAAACGGCAAACTTTAACAACCGCAGATGATGCTGATTTAAAAGCCATCAATAAAAACATTGATAAAATGGCTGAGCTGAGAGCAGAAATTCAAAAAATTGTTGCAAAACAACACCAGGAAGTACGGGCCATGCTAACTGAAGAACAGTTGCTGAAATTCGATGCAATGAGAGGCCACTTGGGTAACAGGCCTGACAGTAAAATAAGAAGACATAGAATGTAAAAAGTTTTTCTTCAAGAATAAATGATCAAGCCGGAATATAAATTTCCGGCTTTTTTTGTACCCTTTTCACCGATGAAATTCCCCTTTTCAACGAAATTATTTTTAAATGCAGCCCGGATTCAGATAATTTGGTTCAAGTTTAAAACAATTAGCTATGAAACAGAAAATTCTATTCTTATCGTTTTCCCTTCTTGTTTTACTGTTTTCCACATCATGTATTTTTATGGGGCCCCCGGTAAAGGGGAACGGCGATGTGATGCAGGAAACAAGAACAACTGACGATTTCGACAAAATTAAAGTCAGCCGTGGTATGAATGTATACATTACCCAGGGCGATTTTACAAAGGTTGTTGTAAAAGCCGACGAAAATCTTTTAGATATTATAGAAACCGTAACAGAAGGAGATGTTCTGGTAGTTACCACAAACAGCAATATCAGAAAGGCAAAAGAGAAAAAAGTTTTTGTTACCACTCCTCACCTCGAAGCCATTAAATGTTTTGCCGGGAGTAATGTTTTTTCTGAGGATACCATTCGTGAAAAAGAAATGGAGCTTTCGTGCAGTGCCGGAAGCAATATAAAATTAGAGCTGGTTTCCAACCACATTGAAGCCTCTGCAATGGCAGGATCGAATATTAAACTTGAAGGGGAGGTACAATCTTTTTACGGGAAAGCCAGTTCAGGATCAAATATTAAAGCAATGGATTTGGTTGCCAGAAAATGCGACGTTAAAACCTCAAGCGGCGCCAATATATGGATTACTGTGAATAACAGCCTAATGGGCAGCGCCAGCAGTGGTGGAAATATTTTCTATTATGGTGATCCTGAAGATACAGATATTCATAAATCATCAGGTGGCAATGTAATTAAAAAAACAGAGTAGTGTAACTTCCTGTATTTTCTTGCGTCATTACAAAAATTAAATAACATACGAATATGAAAACATTAAAAAGTCTGATTATCCTGGCTTTAGTAGCAGTAGTTGGGATAAGTACAACCTATGCAGGAAACAGCGACAAAAAAGAAATCCGGAAGTTAAAAGATTTCAATTCAATTAAAGTCTCAACCGGTATCGATTTATACCTGACAATGGGAGAAACCGAAGAGGTAAAAATTGTTGCCGACGATGATATTATCGATGACCTGAAAACCGAGGTAAAAAATGGCACACTGCATATTTACATGAAACAAAACAATTGGTTTAACTGGACCGGAAATAAAACCCGTAAAGCTTATGTAACTGTTAAAGAATTGGAGGAAATAGTTGCTTCGTCGGGTTCGGATGTAAAATCGGAAAATACACTGGAAGGAGAAAGCCTTGATGTAAGAACCAGCAGTGGCAGCGATGTTGATATTGAAGTTTTTTATAAAAACTTTTCGATTGATGCCAGCAGCGGTTCCGATGCAGAAATAAGCGGAAAGGTAAAATTCTTAACAGCGGAAGCCAGCAGTGGAAGCGATATTGATGCACATAAACTGGAGTCTAAAATATGCAAAGTAAGAGCTAGCAGCGGTTCTGATATTACTGTAACGGTTACCGACGAGCTTTATGCAAAAGCCAGCAGCGGAGCCGATATTCGCTACTATGGAAATCCACAAACCAGAGATACCGACGAATCGAGCGGTGGTGACATTAGACGCAAATAACTTATAAAGCAAAATAAAAAAAGGCGGTAATTACCGCCTTTTTTTATGCCAAATACATCGGCTTTTTATTTTAAACCATACTTTTGAATAGATATTTATTATATGAGGATTTCTTTCAATAAAAAGATATTGTTTGCGATTATCGTTCTGGTAACCGGGTGGTTTTCTGCCAAATCGCAAGATGGAAATCCTATACAATTTCTGTCATCGGTCAGCCAGTCATCTTTTGTAAATCCTGCCCATCAGAATAAAACCGAAAAACTGGTTGTAGGAATTCCTTTTTTATCGGGAACTCTTTTCGAATGGGATTCCAATATTGCTTTTAACTATCTCTTCTCAAAAAAATTTTCATACAGTTTTAAAAGCCTGTATAATAGCCTGGAAGAACCTGGCGACGCGGTTTCAGCAGCACAGGTTCCGCTTGTATTTATCAGTTTCAGGAATAATAACCGCACCACCACATTTTCGGTAACCGAAAAATTTCTGGGAACCATTACATTCGATAAAGAATTTCTCAATTTTATAG
The DNA here is from genome assembly GCA_039714235.1 of Bacteroidota bacterium. GTDB lineage: Bacteria > Bacteroidota > Bacteroidia > Bacteroidales > Prolixibacteraceae > Draconibacterium. The sequence continues at coordinate 4,952 of JBDLJS010000132.1, forward strand.
ACCAGGGCACTTTACCCTTTTACGGAAGAAATGAATTTTACGGCCCGTTTGATTTTCAGTCGCAATATTACAGGGAGGCAGCACTAGGTATTTCAAATCAAATTTGGGAAGGATTTAGTATTGGATTCCGTCCTAAAATTCTTTTTGGAAAAGGGTACTACCAGACCTCCGGATTAAATATTTCGGTAGAAACAAATAATCAAGCGGAAGAATTGTATATAACCCCTGAAGGCGAATATATCCTGTCTGGTCCATTTAATGCTATATACGATCCGGAAATGGAATCTGCTCAGGTTACCTTAGACTTTGCTTTTGGCGATTATTTTTTCAATCTCAGAAATCTTGGGCTGGCGTTCGATTTTGGTCTGTCGGCAGAAATAGGCGACAAGTCGAAAATTACTTTTAGTATTCTCGACATCGGCTTTATCGGATTAAAATATAAGACCTATGACGCCAGGTACATCAATCCAATAATATTTGCAAAAGATGAATTATACCAATCTGTTGATATGAATGTGCCGAATTATAAAGAACCGAAGGAGGCATTAAAAGATCTATTTTATTCAATTCCGGATATCACATACAGTAAAGAAGCAGCAGACAGATTATTCGTAAAACTACCTGCAAAACTGAATATTACATATAAATACAACTTGACAAATACGATGCAAACAGGCTTTTCCAACCAGTTTACCTACATTAAGAACTATTCAGATAACTTTTTATCGGGATTTATAAAAACTGATGTCACCAACAAATTTGAAGCAGCAGCTACCTTTAATCTGTATAATTTTAATAAAGTATTCGCCGGATTAGGAATGAGCTATACAGGAAAAAATATACAGTGTTATATCTCCACAAATAATATTTTCAGGTTAATACAGCCAGCTTCGGCAAAAAACTTAAATTTGTGCCTTGGTGTGAATTTACTGTTTCACACAGAAAATTAAGAGAAAAAACATGAAGCTATTTATTATTTTATATGCTGTTGGCTTTATCCGGACTTTACTGGTAATTGCAATAATATATTTTGGAATCAGGCTGGTAACAAGATATATATTACCAATGCTTGTAAATAAGGGAGTAAAAAACATGCAGCAAAAAATGTACGACCAACAAAAGCAACATCAACGCTCCCAAAGGCCTGAAGGTGATGTAACCATAGAAAAGAACAAGACACAAAATAAAAACACATCTCAAAACAACAGCGAATACGTAGACTTTGAGGAGGTAGATTGAGTGTTAGTTGGCAGTCACAGTCGCTGTGATCACTTTGAACTCTGAACATTTACCCTGTGAAATAAATCGAAGATTTAATTCTATGCCTTATTTCACAGGGTAAACTTTGAACCCTAAACTCTGAACTTTAGATTTTTATCCTATTTTTGCGTTCTATTCTGAAAATCAAAAAAGAAATATGGCACAGGAAGATCTCTTCAAAAAACTGGTAGCGCACTGCAAAGAGTATGGTTACGTATTTCAATCGAGCGAGATATACGACGGGCTGGGAGCAGTTTACGATTACGGGCAATATGGTGTTGAACTTAAAAACAACATTAAAAAATACTGGTGGGACAGCATGGTTTTACTGCATGAAAATGTAGTTGGTTTAGACTCGGCAATATTTATGCACCCTACCATCTGGAAAGCTTCGGGACATGTCGATGCATTTAACGACCCGTTAATCGACAATAAAGACTCGAAGAAACGATACCGTGCCGATGTTTTAATTGAAGACCAGTTAGGCAAAATTGAAGAAAAAATAAACAAAGAAATCACCAAAGCAAAAAAACGGTTTGGCGATGCTTTTGATGAAAAACAGTTCAGGGAAACCAACCAAAGGGTGCTGGCAAACAAAAAGAAATTCGACGAATTGCACACCCGGTTTGCTAAAGCACTTAACGATAACAACCTGGAAGAGCTGAAACAAATAATTATCGATCAGGGAATTGTTTGCCCGATTTCAGGCTCACGCAACTGGACCGATGTGCGCCAGTTTAACCTGATGTTTGCCACAGAAATGGGCTCCACTGCCGACGGTGCCTCAAAAATATTCCTTCGTCCTGAAACTGCACAGGGAATTTTTGTGAACTACCTGAATGTGCAGAAAACCGGCAGGATGAAAATTCCGTTCGGAATTGCGCAGATTGGTAAAGCGTTCCGTAACGAAATTGTTGCCCGTCAGTTTATATTCCGTATGCGCGAGTTCGAACAAATGGAGATGCAGTTTTTTGTACGTCCCGGCACTGAACTCGACTGGTTTGAGAAATGGAAAGAGACCCGTATGAATTGGCACCAGGCCCTTGGGTTTGGCGCTGATAATTACCGTTTCCACGAACACGAAAAACTGGCCCATTACGCCAACGCTGCCGTTGATGTTGAATTTAAATTTCCGTTTGGATTTAAAGAGGTGGAAGGAATTCACTCACGTACCGATTTCGATCTGGCGCAGCACGAAGAGTATTCGGGTAAGAAAATACGTTACTTCGATCCTGAATTGAATGAATCCTATGTACCGTATGTTGTAGAAACTTCGATTGGGGTCGACCGTATGTTCCTGCAGGTAATTTCGGCATCATACAACGAAGAACAGCTCGAAAAAGATAAAAGGGTTGTACTAAAATTACCTCCGGTACTTGCACCGGTTAAGCTCGCTGTTCTTCCTTTGGTAAAAAAAGACGGACTGCCGGAAAAAGCCCGCGAGATTATCGACGATCTAAAATTCGATTTTAACTGCCAGTACGACGAGAAAGATTCAATTGGTAAACGTTACCGCCGCCAGGATGCCATTGGCACCCCATTTTGTGTGACAGTAGATCACCAAACGGCAGAAGATAACACCGTAACTATTCGTTACCGCGACACCATGGAGCAGGAACGGGTTGCCATTTCTGAATTGGGCAGGATTATTGGTGAGCAGGTGAGTTTTAAAAAATTGTTTGCAAAACTGTAAAATATCGCTTTAATGAGGTTTACGATTATCGTTCCTGTTTTCAACCGTAAAAACGAAGTAGATGAGTTATTACAATCTGCTGAAGAACTGGACTTTGACAGGAACCAGTTTGAGTTTTTATTCGTCGATGATGGTTCTTCTGACAATCTGGAGCAATTTTTAATAGATTATCACTCTCCTTCAAAAATATCAATACGGTACATCTATCAAAACAATAGTGGCCCGGCGGAAGCCAGAAATAACGGAATGGCAAATTCCGATGGGGAATATTTCCTGTTTCTTGACTCGGATTGTATATTGCCGCCGCAATGGTTAACTACGATTAACGCTGCAATAGATAATTTTGGTTACGATGCTTTTGGAGGACCGGATACTTTTCACGAATCTTTTAGTCCTGTTCTGAAAGCAGTAAATTATTCCATGACTTCATTTATCGGAACAGGTGGTATTCGCGGAGGTGAAAAAAGTGTAGAAAAATTCTATCCGCGTAGTTTCAATATGGGCATTTCAAAAGTCATTTATAATAAAATTGGAGGGATGCGACTACGTTATTATGGAGAAGACACTGATTTTTCAGCCCGGATTTACGAAGCCGGATACAAAGTTGGGCTAATTTCAGAAGCATTTGTTTACCATAAAAGGAGAACTAGTTTACTCCGTTTTTTTAAACAAATCTCACGTATCGGAATGTCTCGTATAGTATTGGGGAAATTGCATAAACACATGCTGAAAGCGATTCATCTTTTACCGGCTATGCTCATTTCCGGATTGTTTATTCTTCTTCTTTTAACACTTCTGTTCCCTGTAATATTTGCTCCATT
>JBDLJS010000133.1:0-8465 GCA_039714235.1 Bacteroidota bacterium
AGTTCAATAATTTCGTTAGTAAACGAGTCGACAAACCGGGTTGCCACAATAAACGAACGGTGTACGCGTATAAAATCTTTTTGGGGTAATTTGGCTTCAATACTTGAAATGGTTTCGCGGGTAACCACATTTCTGTCGGTTAAGTAAATTTTAATATAATCGGCCAGGCTTTCGATGTACATTATTTCCGGAAAATTAATTTTTACCATTTTCCTTTCGGAGCGAACAAAAATCGCCTCACTTTTCTCCTCAACAATTTCACTGTTTTTAACAATCTGAATTGGTGCCAATTCATTAATATATTTATTTATGCCCTGAAGTAACCGCTCAAAAGAAATGGGCTTTAACAGGTAATCAACCGCCTGTAAATCAAATCCGTCAACAGCATATTCGCGGTAAGCGGTGGTAAAAATAATCTTAATGTTTTTATTTATCGATTTAGCAAAAGAGAGCCCGGAAATCTCCGGCATATTTATATCCAGGAAAATTAAATCGATATTTTCTGAGCTTATTTCGTTAAAAGCCTCAATGGCACTTTTACACCCTGCAACCACTTCAATAGCATCTATTTTTGCCAGGTGGCTTTCTAAAATCTCCCGGGCAACAGGTTCATCGTCAACAATTATACAACGGATTTTTTTACTCATTTTTAACAGCCCTTAAATCATCAATTATCAGCTCTGCAAAATACCAATTATCTTTTATTTGGTTGCTCAGCTTATAATTATTCGTATAGTTTAAATTAAGACGCTTTACTATATTTTCCATTCCAATCCCGCCATTTTTTGCCTCATCGTTTTGTTGAATAAATGAGTTACCGATTAAAAAGTGCAAACGGCTGCCGGCAACCTTAACTTCAATCTCAATTTTCAGGAATCCGTTTATCAGGCTTCCATGTTTAAAAGCATTCTCCACAAACGGAATTAACAACATGGGGGCAACCTGTATCTCTTCATCAATTTCAGTCGAATCAAACTCCACTTTCAGGGTATCCTGAAACCTGATTTTCTCCAGTTCGATATATTCCTGAATATGCATCACCTCTTCCTTTAAACTCACCATTGGTTTATTCACCTGGTATAAAATATAGTCAAGAAGATTTGATAATCTTAGGATTAACTCAGGCGTTTGCTGCGATTGTTTCAGTGCCAGGCCATAAATTGTATTTAGTGTGTTAAACAGGAAATGTGGATGTATCTGGCGTTTCAGGTAATGTAGTTCCTGATCTTTTAGCTGCAACTGTGTTTCCAGGATTTTATTCTGAAGCTCTTTGTTTCTCGACGCTGTTTTAAAACTTTGGTTAAGAATACTCACAAAACTGATTATCCCCACAACCAACAATATGAGCAATAATATAAAAAAGAAATTCTTGCCCATAGGCGGCATAGCATTGGTATTAAAATGAAGAATAAAAATAAGACAGGTATAAATCAGAAGTGCAATAATATAAGATGAAAAAATGAGTGTATAAAAACTGTACAGGGTAAACTTCAAATACTTTTTTGTGAGCAAATATTCAGGAATAAGTTTATAGTTTACAAAATAGGTAACTGTAATGGTTAACGGCAGCAAACCGCTCGAAAACCAAACGGCGTATGCCTTGTTGTCTGAGTTGTAACTAAAAAAGTAAAAAAAGAAAAACCATACAGCTATCCAGAAAAGCAAGTGATAAAAAATAATCTTTGGTTTTATTTTTAACAGAAAGTTCATTTCAACAATATTACTTAAAATTGACATATCTGCGTTTATTTATCGATGAATTACAGATTTAATGCCTGTTGTTGCATTTCCGGTTTATACATTTCGTTTTATAAGCTTATTTTTGTTGAAACAGGAACAGAATATTTCATCTGTCGCAATAAATAAAAAGGAATAAAATTCTGACTTACATTTGGAGCAGTATTCATTCAAAAACTCAATTATCATGACCGGATTACTTGGAAAATTTAACGACGGAGGCCCGATTTTTACTTACACAATTCTTATTGCTTTAGTTGTGGTTATCATATTGTTTGCCAAAGCAATGATTTCAAAAGGCGACAATTATAAAGCCATAGAGCTGATAAAATCCATTAGCTGGTTTGCTGTTGCATGGGGTTTTCTGGGACGTACCTTTGGGCTAATTATAGCCTTTAACATGGTGGAAGCAGCAGGTGAACTAACTCCACGCCTTCTTGCCGAAGGACTAAAAATGGCATTGGTTGATCCGCTTTTCGGAATTTTTGTATTTATTATTGCAAGAATTGGGATTCTCATCCTTATTGGACTTCAGAAAGATTTTAAACCTCAAGATTGAGGCACATGAAAACAATTAAATAAGAAAACTTTTTCACTTGCTGGTTCGGATTTGTAATCCGGACCTTTTTTTATAACTAATCCGGCACCGGGTTCAAATCGGCAGTAGCGGGCGTTATCTGCCCGATTGAATATCTACAATAACTTTACTCTATTATTATATTTATCGCGCAGTTTATTATTCTTTTCATCACCACCCGGAATATTAGCACTCGACCAAATCGGGGGATCAATACCACGGTTTACACACTCTTTTACACACTCCATTTCCAACCGGTGGGCAATATAAAAATCGATGGTACTCGAAACACCGGTTACAGGCTGTTCCAATCCTTCAACTTTAATTACGGTGTCCATGTATGGGACATAATCATCGAGGTAAACTTCAACAATATCAGAAAGATGCTTGCCACTTTTATGACGAATATGAAAATCTTTGGGTGTATTCCTGTCCCAGTCTTTTGAAGATATTCCAATGGTATGCGCACCTCTTTTTTTAGCTTCCAGTGCACAATCTATTGTGGGAGGATTAAATCCGTAGCTGTGAAAAATTAAAACCACATCATCTTTCCCAACTCCGTAATAATCAACAATTGAATCACCAATTCCATGCATTCGTTCGTGAAACAGATACATGTAGGCCGGTGTTACAGGATGAATGGAGAGATCGAGCATCGGGCTCAGATTAGCCAGCCCTCCGGCCCTCCAGAACATTTCCTGCATAACCAAAGTTGTATGGCCTCCACCGCCAAAAATATAAATCAGTCTGTCCTGCTCAATGGCATCTGCCATAAGCTTGGCACCTTTTATCAAACTCTCGCCTTCGTGCTCTTCAAATTTTTGGGCAAGTTCGTTAATCTTGTTAAGTAGTCTTAAGTCCATTTTATTTCTATCGTCTATTTTTTTAGTATGCTCTTAAAATAATAAAAATACAAATGCATTGTATTGAGCCTGTTCAAATTTCAGGTAAAATTTTTTTAATAATTTTTTCTGAAAACAATATTTAGATATAAAGGTTAGTTTAGGAAAAGAAAAACAAACTCATATTTTTGTCTACAATAAAAAAGAAGTGAATAAAGCTGAAATAGATAAAATATTCGATAGGTTCAGCCAGATGCAGGCCATTGTAATTGGTGATGTAATGGTCGATTCGTACCTGTGGGGCAAAGTAGATCGTTTATCGCCCGAAGCCCCGGTTCCGGTAGTTTCGGTTACCAAACGCGAAAACCGGCTGGGAGGTGCGGCCAACGTAGCTTTAAACCTTCAGGCACTGGGGGCAAAGCCTTTCCTTTTTTCAGTAATTGGCAACGATGATGCAGGCAAAAAATTTTTAAAAAGGGTAGAAAACAGAGGCTTGTGGCAAGAAGGCATTTTTACTGCCGCAAACAGGCCTACAACAGTAAAAAACAGGATTATCAGCAAAGGCGGGCAGCATATTGTCCGGGTTGATGAAGAATCGACCGGATACATTGAACAGGAAATGGAAGCATCGCTGGTTGAGGCAATTAAAAAGGTTATCGAAAATAACACCATCGATATGATTATTTTTGTTGATTACGATAAAGGTGTAATCACCCCTGCCCTTTTCGAAACCATAAATCAACTGGCTCAGGGAAAAAAGATTCCGACAGCAGTTGATCCTAAAAAACAGAATTTCCGTAGTTACAAAAACGCAACACTTTTTAAACCAAATTTTAAAGAATTTATTGATGGAACAGGACAACCATTGCAAAAAGGCGATTTGGAAGGGCTGAAAACCGCTGCCTGTGAATACAGAAAAAAACAAAATTTTAAAATCATTTTTGTTACGCTTTCCGAGCTTGGCGTTTTTATCAGTAACGGGATGGAAGAACAGTATTATCCGGCGGTAATCAGGTATATTTCCGATGTTTCGGGTGCCGGCGATACGGTAATCAGCGTAGCAAGTCTTGCTATGGCAGCAGGAGCCAGTCACGGCGAAATGGCTTTAATGTCGAACCTTGCCGGTGGTTTGGTATGCGAAAAACCCGGAGTTGTTCCGGTGGATAAAAAACAGCTGCTGAAGGAGATGAAAAGAACAATTTGAAGGAATAAACTGTAAAAGTTTTTAACATCCTCAGCACTAATTACCAAGCACTTATGTTGGTTTAAATTTCACGTTAATAAAAAACGCAAAGAGGTTTAACTTAAATTGTTATTTTTGAAATCTTTCAACAAAAATTAAGACGCGTAGATGGGAAAAATTATTTCTTTGGCAAACCAAAAAGGAGGTGTTGGAAAAACCACAACAACAATTAATCTGGCTGCCAGTCTGGCTGTCCTGGAACAAAAGGTTTTGGTGATTGATGCCGATCCGCAGGCTAATGCTACTTCAGGGCTTGGATTCGATGTAAAAAATGTACGTTCGAGCATTTATGAATGTATTGTGGATGAAATGGATGCCCACAAAGCAATACTTGAAACCCAGATTTCCAACCTTCACCTGATTCCATCTCATATCGATTTGGTTGGTGCCGAAATAGAAATGCTGAACCTTCCCAACCGCGAAAAAGTACTGAAGAATATTCTTGAGCCACTTAAGGAAATTTATGATTTTATTTTTATAGATTGTTCTCCTTCGCTGGGACTTATTACGGTAAACTCGTTAACCGCTTCCGACTCGGTAATTATTCCGGTACAGTGCGAATATTTTGCCCTCGAAGGGCTTGGTAAACTGCTGAATACCATTAAAATTATTCAGAGCCGGTTAAATCCGACGCTGGATATTGAAGGATTTTTGCTGACCATGTTCGACGGCAGGTTAAACCTTTCAAACCAGGTTTACGAGGAAGTGAAACACCACTTCCAGGAGATGGTATTCGAAACGGTTATTCAACGAAATATTAAACTTAGCGAGGCGCCCAGTTACGGCAAACCCGTTGTTTTATACGATGCCAGCTCGCGGGGAGCAATAAATCATATGAACCTGGCAAGGGAGATATTACAACGAAACGGATTGACCCAGATTACGCAGGAGCAGAATGTTGTTATTAATTAATTGTATTTGACCATGGCAAAAAGGAGCGCATTAGGAAGAGGACTTGGAGCACTTATCGACGATGCTGACAAATTACAGCAAAGTGCTGGCATTAACGAAATAGAATTAAGCAAAATAGAAGCTAATCCTTTTCAACCCCGGTCGAAATTCGATAAAGAAACACTGGCAGAACTTGCTGCCTCGATAAAAGAGATAGGGCTTATTCAACCCATTACTTTACGGAAACTGACCGATGACAGCTACCAGATAATTGCAGGCGAACGCCGCTTCAGGGCAGCACAGATGGCAGGACTCACAACCATTCCGGCATACATCAGAAAAGCCAAAGACGACGGGATGCTGGAAATGGCACTGGTCGAAAATATTCAGCGCGACGATCTTGACTCTATAGAAATTGCACTGAGCTACCACAGACTGATGGAAGAGCTTGAATACACTCAGGAGGAACTTAGTTCGCGCGTAGGGAAAAAACGTTCGACCATTGCAAATTACCTTCGCCTGTTAAAACTACCGGCAATTATTCAGAAAGGGCTCATCGAAAAGCAAATTACCATGGGCCATGCAAGGGCAATTATCAATATTGAAGATACCGACACCCAGATTATGATTTACAACCAGATTATTAAATTCGGGTTATCGGTTAGGAAGGTAGAAGAAATAGTTCGCGAACTGAATTCGGATGGTAAAACTGATTCAGCTGCAGCAAAAAAAGATAAATATCCTGAGGAGTATGGAATTATTAAATTCCAGCTCGATAAAATCTTTCAGTCGCAAATCGATTTTTCGATGAATGAAAAAGGCAGGGGTAAAATTGTTATCCCATTCAAATCAACAAAAGACCTTGAGAGAATCGTTAAAATAATTGAAAATCAAAAATAAAACTTAAATAACCCGCCAAATTCAAGTGTAATCTTCTATTTTTGCGCAAAATTCTCAGTGTGACTATAGCCAGTTATTTTTCAAAATATATATTGTTCTTGATGTTAATCTTTTTGGGATTTAACCTCAAAGGACAGATAATTGAGGCAGACACAACACAAATAGTTGAGGTGCCCGAAGAAGCAGAAAAGGTACATTCCCCAAAAAAAGCAGCAATCTATTCGGCAATCCTTCCGGGGCTTGGACAGGCATATAATAAAAAATACTGGAAAATACCTTTGGTTTATGCAGGTTTTGCCGGTATAGGTTATTTTATTTATTGGAACAACGATAACTACCAGATATTAAAACAGGCGTACAGCGATCTTACCGATGATGATCCAAATACTGATTCGTATTATGATTTGGAAGCGACACAGTATTTCGATTTAAATAACCCAACCCAATACACTAATTTTAAAACAGGGCTTGCCAAGCAACAGGATTATTACCGCCGCAACCGCGATTTGCTGATAATAAGCATTGTGGGGTTTTACGGGCTTAATATTATCGATGCCAGCGTTGACGCTCACCTGTTTAATTTCGATATTAGCGAGGACCTGACAATGAACTGGCAACCTACCATGCAAAATTTTAATAACCAAACCCTTTACGGTTTTAATTGTACTTTAAATTTTTAAGATGGATAAAAAATTATTTTCTATACTTTTTATAACATTAATTGTTTTAACATTAAAGGGATATACCCAGAAGCAGGATACTGTTTTTGTGGCCGACACTTTACCAGTTACCGATTCGGTATTGGCAACAAAGCCTGAAATTAACGACAGTGTTGAACCTATCTTTACCGACAAAATGGACAGCCTGTTTTTTTCGTGGGATACTCAAAACAGGTTTAATTTCGATTCTACGGAAGTTAATTTGTCCAAATCATATCCAAAAAATTTGCCCGACTCGGTTTATATTCAACGTTTAAAGGACATTGAACAGGTTGTCGACCTTTCGTACAACAAAGTGGTGAAGAACTACATTAAAATGTACACTGAAAAAAGACGCGAACAGGTTGAAGTGATGCTGGGTCTTTCGGCTTATTATTTCCCGATTTTTGAGGAGACACTCGACAAGTACGACATGCCGCTGGAAATAAAATACATGGCAATTATTGAATCGGCTTTGAATCCGATAGCCCGCTCGAGGGTTGGTGCGAACGGTTTATGGCAGTTTATGTACGGAACAGCAAAAAACATGAAACTGGAGATAACCAGCTTTGTTGATGAACGCAGAGACCCGGTAAAATCTACCGATGCCGCAGCACGATATTTAAAAAACCTGCACAATATTTATGGCAACTGGCATCTGGCAATAGCTGCCTACAACTGCGGCCCCGGAAATGTGAACCGCGCTATACGCAGGTCGGGCGGTAAAAGAAATTACTGGGAAATTTATTACCGGCTTCCCCGTGAAACAAGGGGCTATGTCCCGGCATTTATTGCGGCAATGTATACCTTCGAAAACTATGCAGAACACAATCTTATTCCGCGTTATCCTGAAATTCCGTTGGCAGTTGATACAGTTATGGTAAACAATTACCTTCATTTTAACCAGCTTACAGCTAAAATCGATATCGACAAAGAACAGGTAAGGGCATTAAATCCGATGTACCGGCGCGATGTAATTCCTGCAAAAGCAACTAAAACATATCCGCTGATTTTACCCCAGGATAAAATAATGAAGTTTATCGACAAAGACACTGCTGTTTTTGCCTACGAACGCGAAAAATATTTTCCGAACAACACATTAATCAATCCAACCACAAGTACGGGCAGTTATTTTACGCCGGTGGATATTAAAGGCAAAACAAAGGTAATTTACACCGTAAAAGCTGGTGATAATGTTGGTTATATTTCATCATGGTTTAAAGTAAGGGCATCCGATTTGCGTTACTGGAACAACATTCACCGCGACATGATCAGGGTCGGACAAAAACTGGCCATTTATGTACCCGAAGGGCAAAAGGCAAAATACCAGAAAGTTAATACCATGACCTTTGCCCAAAGACAGGCTTCTGTTGGAAAATCGATAACGCCGGCAAAAAAACAGGAGGCAAAACCACTCGATTCAAATTATATCTATTATACAGTACAAAGGGGTGATACCATCTGGGAAATTGCTCAAAGATATGCGGGCATTTCTTCCGACGAAATAATGAAACTGAATAAACTCACTAACGACAGGGGTTTATACATTGGACAGAAATTAAAGATTAAAAGAAAGA